>NZ_JBHYKG010000019.1:0-50510 GCF_042741245.1 Kitasatospora sp. NPDC058965 | reverse complement strand
GGAGACGACTGGACGCGATGCGGCGAAGAAGGTGCCCGGCCGCAAGCGGGGACTTGCCGTGGACGTGCTGGGCCTGGTGATCGCCGTGGTCGTGCTGGCCGCCTCCGTCCACGACAACGCCTTCGGCACCGCCCTGCTCGACAAGGTCGCCGCCGGCACCGCCGGCACAGTGACGAAGGCCCTGGTGGATCAGGGGTTCAAGAAGACCGTCGTGGACCACGGCAAGCAGGTGGGCATCGAGGTCGAGATCGTCGAACGCAACCCGGTCGATACCGGGTTCGTCCCACAGGCGATCCGGTGGCGGGTGGAGCAGGCGAACGGGATCTTGATGCTGCACCGGCGGCTGGTGCGCGACTACGAGCACCGCCCCGCCTCGGCCGAGTCCTGGATCTACTGGGTGGCTTTATACGCGAGTTGTGAGAGCACCTGTCGCTCGGCGACGAGACCACCCGCTGCTCCAGGTGAGTGATGTCGCTGAGTTTTGAGAGCGCTCGGGTGCTTGCTTCGGGACATGGTTGTGCACTGCACGACGAGGGGACCCGGGTGCTGCCGAAGACCAAGGTCGATCTGTACGCGGCGATCCGCCGGGACTCGCACGCCGGCCTGTCGAACCGCGCTCTTCAACGCAAGTACGATGTCGGCTTCCTGACGGTGAAGAAGGCCCTGGAGTCCGCGTGGCCCGAGCCGCGCAAGAAGCTGCCGCCCAGAGCGACGCGGCTGGATCCGTTCAAGCCGCTGATCGACCGGATGCTGCGGGCAGACCTGGACGCACCGCGCAAGCAACGGCACACGGCGAAGCGGATCTTCGATCGGCTGGTGGACGAGCACGGTGCCGACGAGGTCTCGTACCAGATGGTCCGCGGCTACATCGCCGAGCGCCGCAAGGAGATCCGCCTTGAGGCCGGCCGCGGGGTGGAGGACGCGTTCATCCCGCAGACCCACAAGCCCGGCGCCGAAGCGGAGGTCGACTTCGGGGACGTGACGGTGCGTCTGGCCGGCGAGCTGGTGACCTGCTTCCTGTTCGCCTTCCGGCTGTCCTACTCGGGCAAGGCGGTGCACCGGATCTTCGCCTCGGCCGGGCAGGAGGCGTTCTTCGAGGGCCACGTCCACGCTCTCAACACGCTTGGCGGGGTGCCGACCGGGAAGGTCCGCTACGACAACCTTAGGGCCGCCGTCGCGCGGGTGCTGGGCCTCTCCCGCCAGCGGATCGAGGCCGAGCGGTGGACCGCGTTCCGCTCGCACTACGGCCTGGACGTGCTCTACTGCCAGCCCGGAATCCGCGGCGCCCACGAGAAGGGCGGCGTCGAGGGCCAGATCGGCTGGTTCCGCCGCAACCACCTCGTTCCCGTCCCCGAAGTCGCAACGCTCGCCGAGCTGAACGCGATGATCGACAAGTGGGACGTGGAGGACGACGCCCGCCGCATCCGCTCCCGGCCCCGCACCATCGGCGAGTACTTCGCCGCCGAGCAACCGCTGCTGGCACCGCTTCCTGGCGAGCCGTTCGAGACCGGCCGGCCGTTCACGCTGCGGGTCGACCGCTACAGCCAGATCAGCGTCCGCACCAACCGCTACTCGGTGCCGGTGCGGCTGATCGACCGGACCGTGCGGGCCATACTGCACGCCTCCGAGCTGGTGGTCTACGACGGCCGGGAGGAGGTCGCCCGGCACGAGCGGTTGATCGCCAAGGGCGGCACCCGGCTCGACCTGGACCACTACCTGGAAGCCCTGGTCCGCAAGCCCGGGGCTCTGCCCGGGGCGACCGCGCTCGACCAAGCCCGCTCCGCCGGGAAGTTCACTCCGCTCCACGACGCCTGGTGGGCCGCGGCCCGTAAGGCCCATGGCGAGCGCGACGGCACGCGAGCGCTTATCAAGGTCCTGCTGCTGGGCCGCCACCTGCCTCACGAGCACCTGGTCGCCGGCCTCGCCGCCGCCCTGCGATCGGGTGCGTTGACTGCGGACGCGGTCGCGCTGGAAGCACGCAAGGCGGCCGACGCGGACACCACGGCTGCCGCTGACCCGCAGCTGCCAACGGCCGACCGGGCAGCGGTGACCGCGCTCACCGAGCGTCGCCTGGCCCAGCTCCCGCCGGACACCAGGCCGCTGCCCTCGGTGGCCCACTACGACCAGCTGCTGCGACTTCACCGACCGGACCGACCGCCCACTCCTGAAGGAGAAACACCGTGACCTTCCCCCGCCAGCGAGGACTCACCGAGCAGGCCGCCACCGCCGCCATCGACCACGCCTGCCGGCTGCTGCGGCTGCCGACCATCCGCTCGCAGTTCCCCGAGCTCGCCGCCACCGCGGCCCGCGAGCAGATGTCCTACCTCGGCTTCCTCTCGGAGCTGTTGATGTCGGAGTGCGACGACCGGGCCCGGCGCCGTTCCGAGCGGCGGATCAAGGCCGCCGGGTTCCCCAGGGACAAGTCGCTTCGCTTATCTGGGGTTCGTCTGTGCCCGTCTGGAACGTCAGTCAGCGTGGGGTTCACTCGTTTTGGTGGTCGTTGGCGTTGCGCTATCCGGGGTGGCCCGACAGCGTCGGTGACGTCGGCACCATGGCGTTGTGCCAGTGCAGAGAGTCGAGTTGGGTGATCGGCGGACGTGGACGGTGGTCGGTCCCGACCATCTGCCGATCGTGTCCGTCGAGGAGTTCTTGGAGTTCCTGCGTGTCGGCCGGGATGCGTCGCCTCACACTCTCCGTTCCTACGCTGCGTCGCTGAACGCGTGGTGGGACTACCTGGAGGCGGCCGGGCTGGCGTGGGACGAGGTGACGCTGTCGTCGTTCCTGCCGTTCCTGACGGTGCTGCGGACCGGTGATCCGGTCGGGGTGCACCGTTTGCCAGGTGCTGGTGCCGCCCCGGTCGGCGGGGTGGCGGAGTCGACGGTGGGGCTGCGGGTGGCGGCGGTGCTGTCGTTCTACCGGTATCACGCGGATGTGCACGGGGTGGCGGTCGCCGGCCGGCTCTACCGGGTCGGTGGGCGCCGGGCCCGCAGCCGATACGTCGGGGCCCTGGCCCACCTGGACCGCGGGAATGACCATGTGAGCCCGGCAGTGCGCATCCAAATCCGCGATCGCGGGCCAGCACCGGTCCTCACGCCGGCACAGGCCGCGGCGATCATCGACGGATGCGCGCGTTTCGATGTCGTCTCCGGGCGGTGGTCGGGGTCGGTACGCGACCGGCTGCTGTTCGCGACGCTGAGCGAGACCGGGATGAGGCTGGGCGAGTGCCTGTCGCTCAAGCACTGCGACTGGCATGTCGGCCGGGGCGGGACGCCGTTCGTCGAGGTCGTACCGCGGCAGGACCACCCGGCCGGGGTGCGGGTGAAGAACAGCCGGTTCCGCAGGATCTACATCAGCGACGACCTGGAGCGTCTGCACAGCGAGTACGTGTGGGAACTGTGCGACGCCGACGCCCACCGGGCAGTGGACCTGGAGAACTGGTGGGTGTTCGTCAACCTGCGTCGCGGCGAGTGGCTCGCGCCGCTGCGGCCGGAGACCGTCTACGACGTGGTCGACGGTCTCAAGCGCCGGCTGGGAGAGGCGGTTCCGTCCGCCTGGACACCGCACTGGTGGCGCCATACCCACGCGACCGCTCTGCTGCTGTCCGGGGCTCACGAGCACGTGGTGATGCGGCGGATGGGCCACGCCGACGTGCAGACCACGCTGACCCTCTACGGCTGGGTCACCGAGGATGCCGAGTTGAAGACCTTGGCGAACTGGAAGTCATTCACCACCAACTGGCGCGGCCTGGAGGGAAGTTCGGCATGACCGACCATCGTATCCCGTCGGTTCCTGCCGGCGGTTCGACCGCCCCGGACCGGTCGGCCCAGAGTGCCGCGCTGGTCAACGGACTGGACCCGGTGTTCGCTGGGCCGCTGTTCGACGGACGCGACCCGAAGCTGGCCGGGGTGTTCATGCGCGGATCGCGGCAGGTCCGGCTGGACATCACCGCCCTGCCGCTGGTCATGCGCCGCGAGGTGGGCTGGTGGCTGGCCACCTGCGCGCGCACCGGCGAACGCCAAGCCCACGCCAGCGAGTGGAACCGCTGGGCGGTCACCGCCGGCGACGTCATCGCACGCCACCCGCATGTCGCCTCCTTCGCCGACCAGTCGCTGGCCGAGTGGATGACCGCCTGGGTCCGGAGATTCCACGCCGACCGGGGCCGGATGCCCGCCCCCGGGCATCGGCTCCGGGCCGAGCACGCTCTGCGCGGCATGCTGGAGCGGCTGCTGCGGCAGTACGCCAGCGAAGTCGACTGGTGGCGGCACGACATCTGGTCGCTGCGGCTGGACCCGCGCATCCCGCGGCGCGAGCACGAGCCGCGCGCCAACACCGCCGTCCGCTGGGGCGACGTCACCCCGGTCTGGCTGCGGGAGGGGACCAAATTCTACCTCCGGCTGCAGATGGAGTCGGGACAACTGACCTGGTCGACGGTGATGCAGCACCGCGTGAACACGGCACGCTTCGCCGCGTTCACGGCCGAACGCGGAATCGACCACCCCGCCCTGGCGGACGGCTCCGAGTGGAGCCTGCGCGCACTCGCACTGGACTTCGGCACCTTCCTGCACCACTGGCAGCGCGAGACACCAGGCCGAGCCGAGGTCGGCGGCAGCCTCCAGCCGAGGACGATCAACAAGAACCTGCAGACGATCGACCTGTTCTACCGGGTCATGACCGACTGCCGCACCGAGGCCGCCGAAGCCCTGGACGATGCCCGGTGGCTGGCGCTCACCGACAGCCACGCCCGCATGTTCCGCTCCGGCGACCGGCCCCGGCAACGCGAGGTCCGCGAGGCCGACGAACGCAACTACATCAACGACACCGACCTCAGCAGCATGCTCACCCACATCGAGCTCATCGGCCTGCCGACCGAGCAGACCCGCACCGTCGTCCGCGACGCCCGGCAGGTCGAGCTGGCCGGCCTCGGACATCCTGCGGTCATGCGGGCCTGGCTCATCCAGGCCATGACCGGGCGCCGGGCCAGCGAAGTGCTGATGATGGACTTCGAACCGCTCTCCGACATCCCCGGCCTGGATGCCGCAGCCGTCCCCGAGGGCGGGATGGTCGCCCGGCTCCGCTACCAGCAGACGAAGATCGACGCGGCACCGAACACCATCCTCGTCGGCCGCGATGCCGTCGAGATCGTCCGGGAACAGCAGGCGTGGGTGCGCGAGCACTGGCACCTGGGCGCCGCCGACACCATCCGCTACCTGTTCCCCAAGACCACCGGTACCCGGCACGGCACCAAGTCCTGGGAGACCAGCAACTACAACCGAGTCCTGAAGGACTTCAGCCACCACCTGGACCTGCGCGACTCACGCGGCGAACTCCTCCTCTACTCACGAAGCCACCGACTCCGCCACACCAAGGCGACCACGCTGATCAACGCCGGAGCCCCCATCCACGTCGTCCAGCGCTACCTTGGCCACCTTTCTCCCGAAATGACGATGCGCTATGCCGCGACTCTGGCCAGCACCGCCGAGCGGGAATTCCTCGCCCTGGCCAAGGTCGGCCGGGACGGCCGTGAGCTCGGCATGGACCGCCGCGACATGCTGGACCTGGTCCAGCTCGATCGCCGCACCGACCGGATCCTGCCCAACGGCTACTGCCTCCTGCCGCCCACCCGCTCCTGCGACAAGGGCAACGCCTGCCACGGCTGCGACCACTTCGCCACCGACCGCACCTTCCTGCCCGACATCCAGCGCCAGCTCGCCGAGACCGAGTCGCTGATCGCATCCCGGCAGGCCCGACACGCCGACCGCTACGGCGAGCCGATGAGCGCGGCCAACGTCTGGCTCGAACAGCGCAATGCCGAAATCCGCAGCATGCGCCTGGAGATCACCGCCCTGCAAGCTCAACCCGATGACAGCACCACCGCCGTCCGCGGCGCCGGCGTCCTGGGCCGCGACGGCTACCAAGTCACCCCTGCTTCGCCAGCCACGAAAGGCGGTGCCGGTCAATGAGCGATCTCCCCGACCCAGCCAGCCAGAACAGCAGCACTCGCCGCATCGAAGCCCTGAAGAAGGCTGCCCAGAACAAGAGAAAGGCGGCGACCGACCGGGCAGAGGCCGGAATCCGGTCCCTGCTCAAGGACGGAACAGAGATCAACTTCCGATCGGTCTCCCGATCAGCCGGTGTCAGCCTTGACTTCCTCTACGACCATCCTGACCTGCGACTCCGCATCGAGACCCTCCGTGGGCAACAACAGCGCGCCACGGCACGGCCCCCCGCCGACACCACGCCGAACAGCAACGGCACCGTAATCCAGACCCTGACGGAGGCGCTTCGTCGCGAGCGCGGCACCCGCCGAGACCAGGTCCGTGATCTGGAGCAGAGGCTCGCCGCCGCCCACGGAGAGATCCTCCGTCTCCAACGCAGACTCCGCGAACACGGCCTCGCAGATCGGTGAACCACCTGCCTCGACGGGCTGCCATCCCGTGACCGCGGGGGCTTCGCTACGGTGCTGCCATGCCGAAGACGAGCGTCAACAACGACACCGAGAACATGCTCTGCCTGTGGCTGGAGCCCTGGGGAACGGACCACTGGATGCGTCCCGGAGAACAGTTCACGGTCGTCACCGAAGGCGAGCCCGAAGAGTCGCCCTTCAACGTGATTGTCCATGATCAGGGCATCAGCGTGTGGGCGAACACCGCCAACGCCGCCGAGGTCTTCGACAAGAACGGCAACGAGGCACCGTGCGGCCATCAGCGCCCGATCGAAGCGATCAGGGAGTTCCTCGCAGGTGCGGAGAAGCTGCTGCAACACGTCGAGGGCAGGTCAGCCATGCAGCAGGAGATGGCCCGCACCCACTACGAGCGGCTTCGGCAGGAGTTGGCCGAGGCGGAAGCAGCGCAAGAAGGCAAGTCGCACGCTACCGACGGCGTCGGCAACGTCCTGATCAGCGACAACTGATCTATCTGAATCACCAACCCCAGATAACTGCGGAAGTTCGACTTCGACGCCAACCCGAACATCGACCCGGCCACGGTCCACACCCTCGCGGCCTGCGAGTGGATCAAGAAGAGCCTGCCGCTCTGCCTGATCGGCGACCCCGGCACCGGCAAGTCCCACCTGCTGATCGCGCTCGGTACCGAAGCCGCGATGGCCGGCTTCCGGGTCAAGTACGTGCTGGCCACCAAGCTCGTCAACGAACTCGTCGAGGCCGCCGACGACAAGCAGCTCGCCAAGACCATCGCCCGCTACGGCCGCGTCGACCTCCTCTG
Source organism: Kitasatospora sp. NPDC058965 (assembly GCF_042741245.1). Lineage (NCBI taxonomy): Bacteria > Bacillati > Actinomycetota > Actinomycetes > Kitasatosporales > Streptomycetaceae > Kitasatospora > Kitasatospora sp. NPDC058965. The sequence goes on along the minus strand of NZ_JBHYKG010000019.1, from coordinate 43,290 downwards.
CATCGACGAACTCGGCTACATGGAACTCGACCGCCGCGGCGCCGAACTGCTGTTCCAGGTTCTGACCGAGCGAGAGGAGAAGAACAGCGTGGCCATCGCCTCGAACGAGTCGTTCGCCGCCTGGACCAAGACCTTCACCGACCCCCGCCTCTGCGCGGCCATCGTCGACCGCCTCACCTTCAACGGCACCATCATCAAAACCGGCACCGACTCCTACCGCCTCGCCAGCACCCGGGCCCGGGCCGAACAGCAGGCCGCCGCCCGCTGACGGCCGGCCGGTCACAGGGCGATCGGACGATACCTGAGGGCCTCGTCGACGATCTGCTCGGCCGAGGCGTCCCGCAGGCCGGCCGGGGGATGGAAGATCAGGTCGCTGACCCGGGGATGCGTCACGTTGGCTTCGAGGAGCCGCAGGTAGTAGTCGCTCGCCGGGTCGCTGGCCAGGATTCTGCGGACGATCTCGACGAGTTCGTCCGTGGTGACGTCCGCGATCCGGGGCCGGGCCGGGCGGGCTGCCTCCAGCGCGAACTCGGCCACGTCGCGGCTGGCGTCGTACTCGGCGAAGTCGAGAGCCACGTAGTCGTGGCCCGTCCTCGCGTTGAAGGCCGCGATCTCCTCGTCCGCGTTCTCGGCTCCGCGGAGCACCAGGTCGGCGATCCGCACGATCTCACGGCTGAGCTCGTCCTGCCGCTGCTGGCTCACCGACGGGGGCACCAGTTCCGCTCTCAGATCCACGGCACGGATTATGCCGCCGGTCTCCGACACGCCGACACCGCCATCGAGGTGCTCTCGCTTTGGGCTTGATTCGCTTTGGCGGACACCTCTGATCAGGGGCTTCGGCCCTGAGAAGGATGATGTCCATCATGGAGAGCATGGGGAAGAAGAAGCCACGCCCTCGTCGCGCGTTCACGCCGGAGTTCAAGGCCGAGATCGTCGAGCTGTGCCGCCGCGGCGACCGCTCGGTCGGTCAGGTCGCCAAGGACTTCGACCTGACCGAGACCGCGGTGCGGGACTGGGTCAAGCAGGCCGAGGCCGATGCCGGCGAGCGCGACGGCCTGACCAGCGACGAACGCGAGGAACTGGCCAGGCTGCGGCGGGAGAACCGCCGCCTGCGCGAGGACGTCGACATCCTCCGCCGTGCGACGGCTTTCTTCGCCAAGGAGACCCGGTGACGGTGCACCCGTTCATCGAGGCGGAGAAGCAGGCAGGCCACAACGTCAAACGGGCGTGTGAACTGCTCAAGGTCTCCAGAGCCGCCTTCTACGCCCGCCGCACCGCCGCCCCCGGCCCCCGCGCGGTCCGGGACGCCGAACTGACCGAGAAGATCACCGAGCTCCACGAAGCCTCGCGCGGCAGCTACGGCGCCCCGCGCGTCCACGCCGCCCTGCAGCGCGAGGGCGACCGGTGCGGCCGCCGCCGAGTCGCCCGGCTGATGCGCCGAGCCGGCCTGGAGGGTCGTCATCGCAGACACCGACAGCGCACCACCGTGCCCGACCCCCGGGCCGCCGCCCGGCCGGACCTGGTCCTTCGCGACTTCGAGCCCGACCCGGCGGCCCTCGATGCACGCTGGTGCGGCGACATCACCTACATTCCCACCGGCGAGGGCTGGCTCTACCTGGCCACCGTCATCGACATCGCCTCCCGGCGCGTCGTCGGCTGGGCCACCGCCGACCACCTGCGAACCGAACTGGTAGCCGATGCCCTGCGGGCCGCCTGCCACACCCGCCGCCCGACCCGGCCGGTCGTCTTCCACTCCGACCGCGGCTGCCAGTACACCAGCCGTGAATTCGCCAATCTCGCAGCCGAGTCCGGAGTCAGACTGTCCGTGGGCCGGACCGGCCAGTGCTGGGACAACGCGCTCGCCGAGTCCTTCTTCGCCACCCTCAAAAGAGAGTTGATCGGCGAACGTCCCTGGCCGAGCCGAGCTGCGGCACGAAGTGCGATCTTCGAATGGATCGAGGCCTGGTACAACATACGCAGACTGCACAGCAGCCTCGGCTACCGCAGTCCCGCCGAGTACGAGACCGTGCTCGCGGCCTGACCACCACACCGATGGTGTCCGTCAAAGCGGAGCAAGCTCACTTCTCGCCAACATCGCTCGGCATCCCGATCAAGAACCGACGCCAGAACCCACCGACATCCGCTCTCGCTTTCACCTACACAGCCAACTGGGCGATAAGCGACGTGATGACCCGTCGGCTGACGGGCAGCGTGACCCCATCCTGGCGCGGCGCGTGACTGGTGGGGAACTGACCCTGGGTGCGGTGCTGGTACGGCTGGAGGAGCGCGAGCGGGAGATCGCCGCGCAGGCCGAGCAGACCCGCGAGCAGATCACACAGCTCACCGCGGTGCTGGACGAGCTCGGCAGGGCTGCCGAGAAGATGCGGATCACCCGCAAGACGCTGCTGGAACTGCCGGAGCCGGCCCCGCCCGCGCCGTCGGCGTCCGCGCCGGAGCTGCCAGGTGGGGCGGCCTACCAGGAGATCATGGCGGTGTTCGCCCAAGCGGGCGGTCCGCTACGGGCGCGGGGCGTGTGCCAGGCGTTGGACCTGGACCTGGCGCCGAACAACATCAACAACGTCCGGATGAAGCTCAAGCGCCTGACCGGGCGCAACATCCTGACCGAGCCCGAGCCTGGCCTGTTCACGCTGCCACGTCCGTAGTCGTCGGACGAGGGCTACTTCCTCCACGACGCAGTCTCTCCTCATGAACCGTCACGGCAGCCTGCTACACCACCTTGCTCCGGGCGCAGCGGACTCAGTCGTCCGCCATTCAGCCGTCAGCTTCCAGCGTTGCTGTGCCCGAGAACCTCCCCAGCCAAGGTCCTACTCTCCTGCTACTCGGCGGCGGATGGCGGGCGAGTACTCCGCCGATGGGGCCCTGCCTCATGCTTGATGCAGAGCCTCTCCGCATGAATGTGCGAGCTCAACAACTCCTGGCGCAGGACGCACCGGGATCCACCTATCGGAAGCAAACAAGGAGCTAATAGTGCGTTGAGACCGAGTGGCACACCATGCAACCCAGACCCGACCTCATCGCATCAAACTGGGCGTTTCCTTCCTCACAGACGACATCCCGAGCACTCAGCACCCCGCGGAGGCCCTCGGCCGCTGGAGGACACCGGTATCGCCACCGGTGGCGTCGACCACTCGGTCAGCGCTCAGGCTGCAGGTGATCCCGACATACATGGCAGGTCAATCGCCCCTCTATCCGTGGGCTCGAATGAAAAGCTGACATCCACACAGCGAGACCCGATGCCTGACCGCTAGCTTCTCACCACTGGAGGAGACCCTTGGCTGGACCAGATACCGAAGGCGGACTCGTCTCTACCAGCACTGATACGGGGGATGCTGGCAACGGTCGGCGACCTCGCGGGCTCGGTGCAGTCCTGGCCGTCAAGACGATCAGGCGGGCCTTGGTGGGTGTCTTCGCCGGGCGACTCGCACAGGCGATGTACCCCTTGGCGCTGCTGCTGATACTCCAACGGCGCTTCAGCGGAGTCTCGGCCGCCGGCGCGGTTGTGTCAGCGTTCACCTTCGCGGTGGCCATCTGCGGACCGATGTGGGGAAGACTGATCGACCGCCGCGGGCCAGCTGTCCTGGCCGTCGCGTCGGCGGCTGCGCCGATCAGCATTGGCACACTGGCTCTCGCGGCTCGGCACGGGTCCACCGTAGAGCTCTGGGTGGTCACACTCCTCGCAGGCGCCCTGCAGCCTCCGGTCTCGTCAGTGCTGAGGTCCCTGATATCGACTACTTTCGGAGATGCGGAAGTTCGCACCGCTGCTTACAGCGTCGACTCAATCAGCACCGAGGTCTGCTTCATTCTCGGCCCTGCTGTTGTCGGCCTGTGCGCGTCTGCGGCATCGCCTGCAGCCGCGCTGCTCATTGGGGCAGCCTTGACCCCGCTTGGCGCCAGTGTGTTCCTGGCCGGCGCCCAGGGAAGCCTTCAAAGCTCTGGCCAGCAGCCGAACGGTGATTCCGCTTCAGCCTCGGATACGCCGACGGTCTCACGCCGCCCGGTGTGGGTGATCTGCGCCCTTGCATTCGTGCAGTTCCTGGCCGTCGGGATGGTCGAGGTAGGCGCGGTCGCCCGCGCTGCAGAACTGGGAAGTGCCGCAACAGCAGGCGGGCTGCTAGCCGTCTGGGCCCTAGGCAGCGTCGGCGGCGGCCTGGTCCAGAGTCTCGCTGGCTGGCGAGCTTCGATGCGTACCCAGTATGCGGTCCTCTCTCTGTCGTGCGCGGCCGGCTTCGCCGTCCTTGCGGTGGCACCCGACTTCCTCGTGCTGGCGCCGTTGATGTTCCTCGCCGGGCTCGCTGTCGCGCCGACGGCGGCGCTTGCCGCAGGCCTCGTGAGCCAGAACGTACCGACAGCCTGGCGGACGGAGGCATTCACCTGGATGAACTCCGCCAGCGCGGTGGGCGGCTCCGCTGGCTATCTGGCGGCGGGAACGGTCGCCCAGCAGTTGGGCGCCCGGGCGGTGCTGCTCGCGGCTGCAACGCTCCCGCTGATTGCCGCAATCGGCGCGAAGGCCCTTCCTGCCGGCTCCCGACCGGCAGCGGAAGCCACCGAGACCCGCCCGCACTGACCGAGTCACACGTACCGCCGCGCCAGCGGCATCGCATCAACCCGGCGTCATCAAACGTGGTGCTGCCACAGGAGGGTTTTGTCATGAACCCGTCTAATATGGACGAGCAGGCAAGTGCTCCAGCCCGCGTTCTCGGAGAAGAAGCGGTCACCGAGCTCTTGACGGTCACCCGTGAACCTCGCGCCCTACCAGGCCTCGCCTACACCTCCCCCGAGCTGTTCGAGTGGGAGCGCCAGCGGATCTTCCAGCAGGGCTGGGTGCCCATCGGACGCGTCGCCGATTACGCCGATAAGGGTTCCCAGGCGGCCATGATGTCGGCCGGACGCAACATCCTGGTCGCCGGAACCGGCGAAGGTGTGAACGTGTTCGTCAACGCCTGCCGGCACCGGGGGCACGAACTCGTGACTCAAGCCTGCAAGATCCGCCGGGCGCAGGTGTGGTGCGCCTACCACGCCTGGGTCTACGGGCTCGACGGCGCCGTGCGCAGTGCACCTCGGTTCGAGGAGCTCGCCGAAGCGGACCCGCGCGGTATGGGGCTGCTCCCGGTCCGTTCGGCCGAATGGAACGGATGGCTGTTCGTCAACCATTCCGGTGATGCACCCGACTTCCCCGCCTCACTCGGCAACCTCACAACGGTCCTGGACGCCTACCAGCTCGGCGAGCTTCGTCGGGTGGGCACCGAAGAGTACGAGGTCGAGGCCAACTGGAAGCTGATCGTCGAGAACTACCTCGAGTGCTATCACTGCCCCAGTACGCACCCCGAGCTCAGCAAGGTTCAGCGCACGGTCAACGGGGAGGGATTCGCCAGCACCGGACTGTGGCTCGGCGGCTCGCTGGACCTCAAGAACTCGGCGGACAGCATGTCCCTGAACGGCTCGGGGCCTGCCTGGGCCTTTCCGAAACTCGATGAGGATCGCGCCCGCCAGGTGTGCTACTACGCGGTACTGCCCGGTCTGTTCATCACCGCGATGCACGACTACGTCGTCACCCATCGCCTCGACCCGCTCGCCCCAAACCGCACGCGTGTCATCTGCGACTGGTTCTTCTCCGACGAGCTGCTTGACAGCCGGGGCTTCAAGCCGGACTACGCGGTCGACTTCTGGAAGACCACGAACCTGCAGGATTGGGCCGCCTGTTCCTCGACGCAGCGTGGTGTCACGGACTCACGGTACGTCGCAGGCCCGCTGGCGCCGAACGAGGAGGAACTGCGCACGTTTCTGCAGGCGCTGGCCGACGCCTACGAACGCGATGCCGGCCTGCGTCCGCTCTGGGTAGCCGAGGAGCACAACGCATGACCTCCGAGAATTCGCCAGAGCAGGCCGAGATCGTCGTGATCGGTGCGGGGTTGTCCGGACTTTGCGCCGCGGAAGGACTCTCAGCACGCGGGCACGATGTCCTCGTCCTGGAGGCGTCCGAACAGCTGGGCGGTCGAACCCGCACGCAAACGAGTCTTGGCCTGGCGCTGGACTGCGGCGGAGCCTACGTCGGACAGCACCACACAGAGGTCAGGCAACTGGCGGATCGGCTCGGGATTCCGCTCCAGCGCACAGTGGCGGAGGGCGCGTCGCTCTTCGACTTGGCCGGTCGCCTGCACCGAAGCGACGGTGAGCACGCGCCGTTCAGCGCGCTGGCGTTCGGCCTGGCCCTGGACCGGATCGAGGAGCTCGCCGACCAGGTCGACCTGCACTCCCCTGGGGCATCCCCGAACGCTGAGATGCAGGACAGGATCACTGTGCATAGCTGGCTGCGCGCAGAGGAGATGCCCGCTGACGCGTGCCTGTTGATCGAGCAGATCGTGCGGGAGATGCTCGCCTCGGACCCCGACGAGGTGTCGCTGCTTCACTTCCTGTTCTACGTGAAGTCGGGTGGCGGGCTGCCTTTTCTCACAGCCTTCGCCGGCGGGGCCCAGGAATTCCGCTTGGCCGGCGGAGCGCAGGGCCTCTGCGGGCGGCTCGCGGCCCGCCTCGACCGGCAGGTGCGCACGGGTAGCGCGGTGCGCCGCATCACGCAGACAGCCGACTCGGTGCAGGTGCACGCGGACGGCCTCCGGGTCGAATGCTCTCAGCTGGTGCTGGCAACCGGCCCCGGGCAGGAGCGGTCCATCGAGCTGGACCTTCCCACCGCGCACCCGCCTGTCGTGCCCGCATCCAAAGGCGGTTCGGCGGTCAAGGTCCACCTCGTCTACCGCACGCCGTTCTGGCGGAACAGTGGCCTCAGCGGCTGGGTCACCGCTGACCGGCCCCCGATCCGCTTCCTGGTGGACGACTCCAACGGCAGGGACGGCCTGGGCGTGCTGGTCGGCTTCCTCACTGGTACGGAAGCACAAGCCTGGAGCAGTGGCAGCGTGACGTGGGGCGATCTCACGGCCAGACTCGCCGAATGGCTCGGTACCGACGCCCTGGAGCCGCTTCACTTACAGGCCCAGGACTGGCTTCGGCAACCGTGGATCCAAGGATGCTACGCGGCGGTTCCGGAGCTCGGAGCGTGGGCCGGCGTCCGATCGAACGGGCATCCAGGCGGCTTCGCTGGGCCGATCCATCGGGTGGGATCCGAATACTCGCCGTACTTCTACGGCCATCTCGAAGGAGCCGTCCGCTCGGCGCAAGCGGTGGCGCAGCAGGTCGCGCGCGGCGACATCGCCAGTTCGGGAGTTTCGCGATGACTGGGTCGGCGGAGAACGGCATGCAACACGGACTGCTGCTCCCCAATGTCGGCTACTACGCCGATCCGTCGCGGCTGGTGGAGTTCGCGGTCCGCGCGGAGGAGGCCGGTTGGGACGGTGTGTTCCTGTGGGACCACCTGATGATGTCCCGTGAGCTACGGCTGCCGGCTGTCGACGCCTGGACGGTCGTCACGGGGATCCTGGCCCGAACCAGTCGGCTGAGGAGCGGTCCACTGGTCACCCCGCTGGCCCGGCGCCGGCCCTGGAAGGTCGCCCGCGAGACGGCGACGCTCGATCACCTCTCCGAGGGGCGGCTGGTCCTCGGGGTGGGCCTGGGCGCCGATGCGGATCTCGACTTCGCCGCCTTCGGGGAGCCGGGGGGGCTGCGCACCCGAGCGTCCAAGGTCGACGAGGCCCTGCGGGTGATCGCGGGTCTGTGGCGCGGGGACGAGTTCAGCCACACCGGCGATCACTACCGCGTGGACCGCGCCACCTTCTTGCCTGCGCCCCGCAGCACCTCCGGGCGAGGAGATCCGGGTGTCCCGATCTGGGCGGCTGCGACCTGGCCCGCCTCACGTCCCGGTGCTCTCCTACGAGCAGCACGGCAGGAGGGCATCGTCCCGATGATCCGTGGGAATGGCGGCCATCTGCGCGGCCCCGACGCGGTGGAACTGGCGGACATCCTGGCTCGCCTGGCAACGCTGGCACCTCAAGATGCGTCGGTCCGGACCCGCGACGTGGTGGCGATCGACAGCGTGGCGCCCGGTGATGGGGCCGCTCACGACAGGTCTGCTGCCCTGGCCGAGGTGGGCGCGACCTGGCGTCTGGAGGCATTCGACCCCTGGCGCCGATCCCCGAAGGAACTGACCGCCTGGCTTGATCACGGGCCGCCTCGCCCCGCAGCTCGAGCTGTCCATGCCCAATGACCTGTCAAACCTCTGCCTGACCTTGTTTGGAGAGCGACATGACCGTGGCGTCGTCGCCAGTTCGCCCTGCCCGCTCATCGAAGGCGGGTACGGATGCCTGGCCGGATCCGCTGAGCTCGTTGGGCGGGAGTGGTCTTCCACCGGTACCTGCTCGATGCATCCACGACCTGGTGTCCGAGCAGGCTCGCCGAACCCCCAACGCTGTCGCCGTCTCTTGCGGCGGTGAGCAACTGACCTACGCAGATCTGGAGGCTGACGCGACACGATTGGCCACCCATCTGGTGGAGCGTGGAGTCGGCCCGGATCGGGTCGTCGCCCTACTTGCGACGCGTTCCCCGCGTCTGATCACCGCTCTGCTGGCCATCCTGAAGGCCGGCGGGGCCTACCTGGCGCTCGAGCCCGACGCTCCCCAGGAGCGCCTCGTGCAGTTGGTCTCCGACGCAGAGCCGGTACTGCTCCTGGCGGACACAGTGCTGTGGGAGAGGGTCGCGGAGGTGGATGTCCCCACCGAGGAACTCGACCGCCTCCTCGCTATGCCAACCCATTCCCCGCTGCGGGCCGCGCCGACCACGCCGGAGAATCTCGCCTATGTCAGCTACACCTCGGGTTCCACTGGCGAGCCCAAGGGGGTCTGCGTCCCCCACAGGGCGGTCGCCCGGCTGGTGCAGCAACCTGACTGGGCGCAGTTCACCTCGGCCGATGTCTTCCTGCAGCTCGCACCGGTCGCGTTCGACGCCTCCACCCTGGAGATCTGGACCCCGCTGAGCCTCGGTGGTCGGCTCGCAGTCCAGCCGCCCGGGCGCACCACCCCGGACACCTTGGCGCAGACCTTGAGGGCCGAGCAGGTGAGCGTCCTCTGGCTGACGGCCGGGTTCTTCCATCAGATGGTCGACACCTGCCTCGAGGCGTTCGGGGGGCTGCGGCACGTCCTCGCGGGCGGGGACGTACTCTCACGTGACCATGTGAGTCGACTGCTCACGGCTCATCCCCATCTCAGCTTCACCAACGGCTACGGGCCGACCGAGAACACGACGTTCACCGCCTGCTGGACGGTACATGGGCCCGTCGTCCTCGACCGGCCGGTGCCCATCGGGCGGCCGGTCAGCGGAACGGGGGTCGCCATCCTCGACACCGACCGCCGTCCCGTTCCGGTGGGCGTCGACGGCGAGCTGTACGCCTTCGGCGACGGATTGGCCCGCGGCTATCTGGGGCGTCCCGAGGCGACAGCCGAACGGTTCGTCCTGGCAGCCGGGCCGACCGGGGTCGTGATCCGTATGTACCGGACCGGCGACCTGGCGCGTTGGCAGGCCGACGGCACCATCGAGTTCCTCGGGCGTGCCGACCGACAGATCAAGATCCAGGGCTTCCGCGTCGAGCCAGGCGCCATCGAGGCAGCGTTGACCCGCTTGCCGACCGTGAGCGACGCTGCGGTCGTCGCACGATCCGACGACTCCGGCGCCAAGCGACTGCTGGCCTACGCAATTCCGAGGCCCAAGGCCCTGGCCGCCCCGGAGCTGGGCGCTCAGTTGCGTGAACAGCTACGTGAAGCGCTGCCGCCCTACATGGTCCCGCAGTCGGTGATCGTGCTGCCGGCGCTTCCGCTCGGTCCGACGGGCAAAGTCGACCGGGCCGCGCTGCCCGACCCCCGCCACGCCCCCCGCACCTGCACCACCCCCTACCGGGCACCCGAGACCGCGTTGGAGCGCAGCCTCGCCGAGCTCTGGTCGGCTCTTCTCGGGGTCGAACCGATAGGCGTGGACGACGACTTCTTCGAGCTCGGCGGCCACTCCCTGCTTGCCGCCGGTGCCCTGCACGCGATACAGCGCGAGCACGGAGTCCGGCTGGCCTACTTCGACCTGCTCGAACAGCCCACAGTGGCAGGCCTCGCCGCCACGATCGAGGAACTTACCTCATGACTCCGGGCGGACCACTCAACATCCGTCGGAGCAGCATCTGCGCGGCCGCATCTGGCCGCTCCCGCCGCAGGAGAAGCAAATGACTGACATCGCGATTCACTCACATGTATCGCAGCTCACGGCACCTTCCGCGACCGAACTCGCGGCTGCCCTGGGGTCGGGACTCCCCGAGCAGCCCTACGCGTACCAGAGCCGAAGCCTCGTCGAACCCGACTGGCGTCGCTTCCCCGGCTGGCGCAACGTCAGCACCGCTGACTGGAACAACCCACAGTGGCAGCGCGCCCACTGCATCAAGACCGTCGCGCAGCTGCGCCAGGTTGTCGGCGAGCTGCTCGACGACTCCTGCTACGCCGACCTCGAACGGGACCAGCGCGAGCGGGCCACGATGTCCATGCTGCTGCCACCGCAGATGCTCAACACGATCGCGCCCTCGCTCGATACGGCAACCCGCGGAGGAATCACCGAGGCGTTCCGAACCGACCCGGTGCGCCGCTACATGGTGCCGCTGTACTCCGACCGGCGACAGGACTGGCCCTCCCACCCCTTCGCAGAGCGCGACTCACTGCACGAACAGGACATGTGGGCCGTGGAAGGGCTCACGCACCGGTACCCGACCAAGGTCCTTGCCGAAGTCGTCGCGACCTGCCCACAGTACTGCGGGCACTGCACCCGCATGGACCTGGTGGGCAACTCCACGCCACAGGTGGCAAAGGCACGGTTCGTTATGCGGCCGGCCGACCGCCTCAAGGCCATGCTGGACTACCTCTCCACCACCCCTGGCGTGCGCGACGTGGTGGTCTCCGGCGGCGATGTCGCCAACCTGCCGTGGCCTCGGCTCGAAGCCTTCGTCTCGGAGCTGATACGCATCTCCTCGATCCGCGACATCCGGCTCGCGTCCAAGGCCGTGGTGGGGCTGCCGCAGTACTGGTCGTCCGACGAGGTGCGACGCGGCATGGAGCGGCTGGTTCGACTGGCGCGCAGCCACGACGTACAGCTCGCCGTGCACACGCACGCGAACGCGGCACAGCAGATAACGCCAGCGGTGGCCGCCGCCGCACGCGGCCTCATCGACACGGGGCTCCGCGACGTGCGCAACCAGGGCGTGCTGATGAGCGGCGTGAACGACTCCGTCGAGGCCCTGCTTGACCTGAGTTTCGCCCTGCTCGATGGGGCGGCGATCATGCCCTACTACTTCTACCTCTGCGACATGATCCCGTTCAGCGAGCACTGGCGCACATCGGTGTCACACGCTCAGGACCTCCAGCAGGGGATCCTCGGGTACCTTCCCGGATTCGCCACCCCACGGATCGTGTGCGACGTGCCTTTCATCGGCAAGCGATGGGTGCACCAGCCGCTTCAGTACGACCGGGAACGCGGCATCAGCTACTGGACCAAGAACTACCGCACCTCGCTCGAGAAGGGCGCGGAAGAGCCCGGGAATGTGACCACCCACCAGTACTTCGACCCGATCCACACGCTGCCCGAGAGCGGCCAGGACTGGTGGCGCCGTCACGCCTCCATGGTGGAGGTTGACTGATGACACCGCAGCGATCGGCGACACTGGAATCCGGGCAAGCCGTGCGCCTGCCCCTGACTCCGGGACAACAGCGCATCTGGTTCGCCGAGACCTTCGAGGATGCGACTCCCGCATACAACGTCCCGGTGGCTGTGCGGCTGCGTGGCCCTCTGGACGAGCAGCGGCTCAGGGCTGCTCTGGACTCGCTTGCTGTGCGGCATACGGCGTTGCGAGCCCGGTTCAGTGTGGACGAAGACGGCAATCCTTGGCAGTGGATCGCCCCAGCAGCCCCGTTCGACCTCGAGGTCCTGGACTCAGCCAGCCTCGACGACACCGACATGCGCTCGGCCGTCGCCGAGTTCGCCTGGCAGCCGCTGGATCTCGAACGAGGACCGATCGCACAGGCACGGCTGATCCGGCTCGGCTCCGACGAACGCATTCTCGTTCTGAACGTCCATCACATTGTCTTCGATGACTGGTCAACCGGTGTGTTCCTGAGGGCCCTCGGCGCTGCCTACCGGGACGGGTCCGGATGGCCCGGACCGGAGGTGGACTACGCGGACCTGCTGCGACTCGAGTGCAGGCGTCTCGCGGAGCTGGACACCGAACGGCACTTGCAGTACTGGGAGGACCGGCTCGCCGGCTTGCGGCACCTGACGGTGCCCACCGAACGGCCCCGCCACCACCACCGACGCGGCTCAGGCGCCGCGGTCCACTTCTCCATACCCGCGGCGACCGCGACCGGGATCCGTGGGCTGGCCAAGACCACTCGCTCCTCCGTGTACATGGTCCTGCTCGCCGCGTTCCAGGCGCTGTTGGGCAACTGGGGCGGGAGCACGGACGTCGCGGTCACGTCGCCGGTGGCCACCCGCGCGGTCGCCGGCAGCGATGACGTGGTCGGTTACCTGGTGAACACCGTGGTGCAGCGCGTCCAGGTCGCCCCCGACACGACGTTCCAAGGGCTGCTGTCCGAAGTGCGTCGGACCACATTGCACAACTACTCCCATCAGGACCTGCCTTTCGACCGGGTCGTACGCAGGCTGCGCCCGCGGCGCACATCGACCGGTACCGCGCTGTTCCAGGTGGGCTTCAATTACCAGAACGCGGTCGGGGCACCCCTGACGCTGCCCGGGGTGGATGTCACCGCCTTCGCGGTGCCGCGCGCCACCGCGAAGTTCGACCTGCTCCTCGACGTCGCGGACGAGGGCGACGGGATGACGGCGTTCTTCGAGTACGACTCGGAGCTGTTCGACGAGGCATCCATCGCTCCCCTCAGCGAAGCGCTCGTACGGGGGCTCAATGCGGTCGTCTCGAACGCCTTGACGCCAGTCAGCGCCTTCGGCGTGGCCCCGGTACGGGGCACGCGACTGCTGGCACCCCTGGGGCCGTTCCCGAGCACGGCACCGACCAAGTCCGACTTCCCCCTGACGGGTGGACAGCGTCGCATGTGGACGGCGCACCAGCTTCGTCCAGACTCCGCCGAGCACGCGTGTCCGATGGCGTTGACCCTGGACGGGAGGCTGGACCGCGCTGCGCTCCTTGAGGCCCTCACCGGGCTCGTCGCCCGCCATGAGGCACTTCGTGCCCGCATCACGACTTCGGCCGACGGCCGGCCGCAGTGGACGCTTCGCCGACCGGCCCCGCTGGTGCCCCGCTTCGCCGACGTGCGCGGCGAAACCGACCCCGACGCCGCACTCACGGAGTGCCTGACGGACGAGCTTGCCCGCCCGTTCGATCTCACTGCGGGGCCCCTGGCCCGGGTGCTGTTGGTGCGGATCGCCGACGACCGTCACGTCCTGGTGCTGAACGTCGCGCACGTGGCCTTCGACGGTCAATCCCTGGAACTGGTCCGCGGCGAGCTGCTGCACCTGTACGGCCAAGCCCTCGGAAATGAAGGTTCGGCACTGGCCGTACCGGCTTCGTTCCGTGACTACACCCTGGCACGGGCAGCCGAGGAGGAAGAGCCTGCCCCCGCGCGGCTCAACTGGTGGCGCGAGTACCTGCAGGCGGCCGGGCCCGTGGACCCGCCGGTCGATGTCCCCCGGACAGGACCGCGTAGCGGGAAGGGGGCCGTGCACGCCTTCACCGTCTCGACCGAGACCGCGGCCGCGCTCTGTCTCCTGGCAGCCAGCGCCCGCACCACGCCGAACGTGGCCCTACTGGCCTGCTTTCACGCGCTCATCTCCCGCTGGACCGGAAACGCCCGGGTCTGTGTCGGCACCCCGACGGCCGACCGCCTGCACGCGAGCGGCGAGGACGTGGTCGGCTTCTTCGTCGACAGCGTTCCCCGGCTGGCTGATCTCTCCGCTGATCCTCCGATGAGGGCACTGGTGGAGGTGGTCCGCGCCGACACTCTGATCACCCACAAGCACACCCGAGGCCGCATCCGAGCAGGCGACGGGTACTCGGCCGCCGGCTGCTCGTTCGAGGGGCTGCTCGATGAACTCCAACGGCGCGGAGATATCCGCGAGGGGGCCCTGTTCAACCTGCTGTTCGATGTGCGGCACGTGGACCGGGCACCAGTACATGTCGCAGGTCTGGCCGTCCGGGACGTGGTACTTCCGCGGATCAGCGCCTCAGCGGAGCTGACCTTCGACTTGGAGTTGGACGCGGAGGGCCGCCTCCGCGGCACCATCGAATACGCGTCGGACATGTTCACCTCGGAGACGATCGAGAAGCTGGCCGCTCGCTTCCTGGCTGTAGTGGAGCAGATGGTGGCAGCTCCGGACACACGGGTAAGCGCACTCGACCTGGTCGTGCCGGCCGATCCGCCGAGCGTCCGGCCGTGGTCGGCCCCTGCACCGGCGAAACCGACGGATCTTCGGCCGGTCCACGAGCTCGTCTTCGAGTGCGCGGACCGCACGCCCGACGCGCTGGCCGTGGTGTGCGGCACTGACCGGCTGACATACGCGGAGCTGGCCAACCGGGTCGAGCGACTGGCCCGGCGACTGGCCGCTCTAGGAGTCCGTGCCGAACAACCCGTCGCGGTGCACGTGTCCCGAGGCGTCCAATCGGTCGTCGCGCTGCTGGCGGTGGTCCGGGCCGGCGGGGCCTTCATGCCGATCGACTCCACTCTGCCGGACGAGCGCAAGAGCATGTTCCTGCAGGACGCCGGTGTCCGCCTCGCGATCACCGACGCCGTCCTCGCTCCCCTCCCACCGCACGAGAACCTGGTTCTCCTCGATGCAGCGGACCGTGACGTTGACGACGAGACGCCGCTGCCCTCCGTGGACCCGCAGCAGTTGGCCTATCTCATCTACACCTCAGGCACGACCGGACGGCCCAAGGCCGTCATGGGCCTGCACGGAGCGTTGACGCAGCACTGCCGGGCAATGGCCGCCGCTTACGGGCTCAACGGCCAGGACCGGGTGCTCCAGTTCGCCAGCCACTCCTTCGACGCCTCTCTCGAGCAGATCCTGCCGACCCTGGTGTCCGGCGCGACCCTGGTCCTGCGCCCGGACGAGCTCTGGCAACCGGAGGAGTTCGCGGCGGTGCTGCGCCGAAACGCGATCACCGTCGCGGAACTGCCGCCCGCCTACTGGGCTGCAGTCGTGAACCGGCTCGGCGACGACGCGCCGCCTGCGTGCCTCAGGCTTCTCGTCCTTGGCGGCGAGGCGGTTCCCGCCGACGTAGCCCATCGCTGGCTGGCGCAGGCACCCATGTGCCGGCTGGTGAACACCTACGGGCCGACGGAGGCAACCATCACCGCGACCGCTCTGGAGGTCACCGCGGCCGAGGCGGCCACCGGAGTCGTCGCCATCGGCGGGCCGCGGCACGGCGTCCGGGTGAGCATCCTCGATCCCGCCATGCGACCGGTCCCGCCGGGCACGGTGGGCGAGCTCTACATCGGAGGCAGCGTCACCCGCGGCTACCTGAACCGTCCGGGGCTGACCGCCGACTGCTTCGTGCCCGATCCCGCCTTCCCCGGTGAGCGCATGTACCGCAGCGGTGACCTGGTGCGGGTCCGGCCCGACGGCTTGCTCGACTTCCTGGGCAGGGCCGACGACCAGGTCAAGATCCGCGGATATCGGGTCGAGCTGGGCGAGGTCGCGGCCCGGCTCACTGAGCATCCTGGCGTGGAAACAGCGACGGTTCTCGACTTCCTGCCGCCGGAGCCGGGTGCTGACCGCTTCCTGGTCGGTTACGTCGTACCTAGCGGTAACGGACAGCTGAACCCTGCCGCACTGAGCGAGTTCTGCGCCGGTGTGCTGCCGCCGTACATGGTTCCCGCCCTGTTCGTGGAGCTCCGCGAGCTGCCCGTGACCAGCGCGGGCAAGGTGGACCGGCGCGCCCTGCCCGACCCGCTGGTTGCCGGGCTCAGAGGCATCGAGCAGACGACTCCTCGCAACGAGCTGGAAGAACTGGTGGCGGAACTGTTTGCCGCGGTTCTGGGTGTACCGGCCCCAGGCGTGTTCGAGGACTTCTTCCACCTGGGCGGGCATTCCCTGCGCGCCGCCCAACTGGTCGCGCGGCTGCGCGAAACCTTCGACATCGGCTTCTCCCTGACGGAGTTGTACGCGACGCGGACGATCGCCGCGGTATCCGAAGCGGTGCTGAGCGCTCTCGTCCCCGCGGACCTCCAGGAAGGCACACCATGACTACCCACGTGCTGCCGCAGACGGTGCCGGCCCCCGCAGCGGCCGAACCGGACCAGCGACTCGCAGCGGTACGCGACCGACTCGCCCGAGCGGGTGCGCGCCTTCGCGGCACCCCTGACGCCGACACGCTGCCGATCCTGCCCCCTGGGCCTGCCCCTCTGGCCGCAGGACAGGCTGGGATCTGGTTCTTCGAGCAGCTCACGCCGGGGACGCCCCTGTACAACGTGCCTCTCGCGATCCGGTTGACCGGCTCGGTGGCACCGACCGTGCTGCGCTCCGCGCTGGCCTGGGTGGTATCCCGCCACGGCGCGCTTCGCACCACCTTCCGGGTCGGCCCGGACGGGGAGCCCGTCCAGGAGGTCGGTGCCCCCGGAGCTGTGGACTTCGAGGTGCTGGACGTCACCGAGCAGGATCTGTCCGACGCACTGCGGCGGGAAGCCGAGCAGCCCTTCGAGCTGGAAAAGGGTCCGCTGCTGCGTGCCCGCCTCTATCGGATCAATACCGAAGAGCACGTGCTGCTCACGGCCGTCCACCACATCGTCTTCGACGGCTGGTCCGCCGACCTCTTCCTGAAGGACCTGGCGACCGCCTACGAGGCTCGCCACACCGACAACGGGCCTGCTCTCGCTGAACGGCGCCCGGCGCTGTCCGAGGGCGTCACGACACCTCAGTTCCGCGACTTCGCCGGCTGGCAGGCCTGCCGTCTCGCGGGCCCGGAGTTGGATGCGCAGCTCGGGTACTGGCGCGAGCGCCTTGCCGGAATGCCCGACCTGGAGATCCCCGGCGACCGCGTGCGCCCAGCCACGCGGGACTGGCGCGGCCACAGCGCAAGGCGGGTGGTGCCCGCTGGCACGGCAGCAGCCGTACGCCGCCTCGCGGAATCCCACGACACCACGTCGTTCACCGTGCTGCTTGTCGCCTTCGCCGCGTTCCTCCACCGGCTCAGCGGCCAGGAGGACTTCGCACTCGGCGTCCCGGTCGCCGGCCGTGGCCGCACCGAGTTGGAGTCCGTGATCGGCTACTTCGTCAACACGATCCCGGTCCGGATGGACTTCGCCGGTCGGCCCCACTTCCACGAGGTGCTCCGTCGCACGGTCGCGGGCTCTCGCGAGGACTTCTCACGGCCGGATATCCCCTTCGACCGACTCGTCCGCGAGCTCCGCCGCGAGCGGAACGCCGGCAGCCAGCCACTGGTGCAGGCCATGATCGGCACCGAGTCGGCCGGTGCGCCGATCCGACTGGGTGAGGCCCTGGGCAGGGAAGTACCTGTCGATGTCGCCTTCGCGAAGTGCGACATGGATCTGAGCGTTCAGGACGACGGTGAGCGCATCAGCGTCAATCTGGTCGTGCCCGCTGATCTCTTCGAGTCCACCGCCGCGGGGCGGCTGGCCGGTCAGTTCCTCACCCTTCTTGACGGCCTGGTCGCCGCGCCCGGTCGTCCCGTGTCGGACCTGGGTCTGCTGAACGCAGCCGAGTTGCACACTGTCCTGCGCGATTGGAACGACACGGCACGGCCGCAGCCTGAGCGGTCGTTCGTCGAGCGTTTCCAGGAGCGATCCACACAGACGCCCGACGCGGTGGCGGTGGCCTGCGGCGACGAATCGTTGAGCTACCGAGAGCTCAACGAGCGGGCCAACCGGATGGCACGGCTGCTGGTCGACCGGGGTGCGGGCGTCGAGCGCTTCGTGGCGGTACTGCTCCCCCGCTCCCCGACCCTCGTAGTGACGCTGCTGGCGGTGCTCAAGTCCGGGGCAGCGTATCTGCCGATCGATCCCGACTTCCCGGCGGACCGGATCGGCTACATGCTGGAGGACGCTCGACCTGCCCTCCTGGTGACCGACGCCACCACTGCGGACCACCTGGCGATGCTGAGCGACGGTACGGAACGCGTCCTCGTCGACGAGGTCGATGCGTCAACCGTCGTGGGCGAGAACCTACCCGCGGTCTCCCCTGACCACCCCGCGTACGTGATCTACACGTCCGGATCGACCGGCCGGCCCAAGGGCGTGGTGGTGCTGCGGTCCGCCCTCGACAACTTTCTGGGCGCCATGGCCGACCGCTTCGTCCTCACCCCGGCCGACCGAGTTCTGGCAACCACCACGATCTGCTTTGACATCGCCGGGCTGGAGCTGTACCTGCCGCTGCTGAGTGGCGCCCGTGTCGTACTGGCCGGCACGGACACGGCGCGCGACCCGAAGGCGCTACTCGAGCTCATGACCTGTCACGGCGTGACCCTCGCCCAGGCGACCCCCAGTCTGTGGCAGGCCCTGCTTCAGGAAACCCGATCAGCGCTGTCCGGGGTCCGGGTGCTGGTGGGCGGTGAGGCGCTGCCGGTCGAACTCGCCCGTGCCCTGGGCGAATCCGCCCATGCGGTGACAAACATGTACGGACCGACGGAAACCACGATCTGGTCCACAAACCGCCCGGTGGACAACGACAGCGCCAGCCGCGGGTCCATTGGCTTCCCCATCGACAACACCCAGGTGTACGTGCTCGACAACGGCCTGCGGCCTACTGCGGTCGGTGCCCCCGGCGAGCTGTACCTCGCCGGGGCGGGCCTCGCGCGCGGCTACTGGAACCGCCCGAGGCTGACCGCCGAGAAGTTCCTGCCCAATCCGTTCGGGCCTCCGGGCACCCGGATGTACCGCACTGGGGACCTGGTCCGCTGGTCGGCGCACGGTGATCTCGAGTACCTGGGTCGCAGCGACCACCAGGTCAAACTGCGCGGGTTCCGGATCGAGCAGGGCGAGATCGAGACGGCCCTGACAGGCACCGGCGCGGTGCGGCGGGCGGCCGTGATGGTGCGCGAGGACCGGGTGGGCGACAAGCGGCTCGTGGCGTACGTGATCCCAGTGGGCCCAGCTGACACGGAGCAGCTCCGGAGGGAGCTCTCCCGGACGCTGCCCGACTACATGGTCCCGTCAGCGATCATCCCGCTGAGCGGCTTCCCGATGACCCCGAACGGAAAGCTCGACCGCGCGGCCTTGCCGGCGCCCGACTACGGCACGCGAACCGCCAGCCGCCGGCCCCGGGACCGACGCGAGGAAGTCCTGTGCACGCTGTTCGCGGAGGTGCTTGGCCTGCCGGAGGTCGCCGTCGACGACAACTTCTTCGACCTCGGCGGCCACTCGCTCCTCGCGTTCCGTCTGCTCGCCCGAATCCAGCAGGAGTTCGGCGTGGAGTTCCCCCTGCGCCGCCTCTTCGCTGCTCCGACCGCAGCGGCCGTCGCCGAGTCCATGGCCGCTATGCCAACCGCGGACAACTGCAGGAGCGAGAGCGGACGCACGCCGCTCGTCGCGGTGATCCGGGGCGAGCCCCTGCCCCTCTCCGTGATGCAGGAGTCGGTCTGGCTCGCCGACCAACTCGCCTCGGCGGACGGCGGCTACAACGTGCCGCTGGCGCTCAGGCTTACCGGCCGACTTGACCGAGACGCATTGCGGCACGCGCTCGACCGGCTCGTGGAGCGCCACGAGGTGCTCCGCACTCGCATCAGCGTCGGCGCCGACGGGGTGCCCTTTCAGGTCGCCGACACGGCGGGTCACGGAGCCGTGCTCGAGGAGCGCGATGCAGTGGAGGTGGCGGATCTGACCGATCTCGTCCTCGCCGAAGCAGCCCGCGGCTTCGACCTGGCCTCCGAGCATCCCCTGCGCAGCGTGCTCTGGCGCGTCTCGGGCCAGGAGCACCTCCTGCTTCTGACCGCCCACCATGTCGCCGTCGACGCATGGTCGATGGATCTCGTGCAGCGAGAACTCGCCGAGTTCTACGCCGCAGCAACTGACGGCCGCGAGCCGAACCTCGATCCGCTTCCCATCCAACAGGCCGATTACGCAGTCTGGGAGCGGGCTCGGCTGGACAGCAAGCAGCACGCAGCCGAACTGGCCTTCTGGCGCGCCGAACTGGCCGGCGCCGTTGCCACCGAGGTGCTGGGAGACTTTCCCCGGCCCGCGACGCGCAGCGGCCGCGGCGGCGCGGTCGCCTTCGCGGTGGCGCCGGAGGAGGCCCATGGCATCCGTGAGCTGGCGCGCCGACACGGTACGACGGTGTCCACCGTGGTGCTCGCGGCACTACAGACGCTCCTGTCCCGGATCACCGGCCAAGACGACATCGTCCTCGGCAGCACGGTAGCCGGGCGTGGCGACCCACGGCTGGAGAAGGTCGTCGGCTGCATGCTCAACACCGTCGTGCTGCGCGGCGACCTCGCCGGTGCGCCGACCTTCGCAGAACTGATCGAGCGCACCCGCACCCGCACCGTGGAAGCCCTGGCCCACCAGGAGCTTCCTTTCGACCGGCTGATGGGAGAACTTCGTGCGGCCCGCGATGCCGGCCGCACCCCGCTGGTCCAGATCATGTACAACTTCAGCGCGCAACAGCCCGCCGAACGCCTGCTTGGCGAAGTG
Organism: Kitasatospora sp. NPDC058965; assembly: GCF_042741245.1. NCBI lineage: Bacteria > Bacillati > Actinomycetota > Actinomycetes > Kitasatosporales > Streptomycetaceae > Kitasatospora > Kitasatospora sp. NPDC058965. Next base: position 22,690 of record NZ_JBHYKG010000019.1, on the reverse strand, counting down.
GCTGTCGAGCAGGTTCCCGTGCCCGTGACGACCTGCAAGTTCGACCTCGTCCTCAGCGTCGTCGACGACGGGTCGTGCCTGGAGGGCGCGCTTGAGTACGCAAGCGACCTCTACCTGCACGACACGGCCCGCCGCATCGCCGCATCGTTGACTCGGCTGCTCACCGCGGCCGCCTCCGCCCCGGACACGCCGCTGTCGCGCCTGCCACTGGTACCCGAGGCGGACCTGGCCCTGATGACGCGGTGGGGCGTGTCCGAGCAGCAGCTGACCGGCGCACTGACGGTACATCAGCTCGTGGAGGACCAGACCGATCGCGCCCCGCACCGGACCGCTGTGCGCGCAGGCGGCGACAGTCTGAGCTTCGCGGAGCTCGACGATCGGGCGAACCGTCTGGCCAACGCGCTGTTGAGTGGCGCGCTTGGGGCACTCCCGCTCACGCCCGAAGCCCCGGTGGCCCTCTTGCTCGATCGCAGCCCCGAGCTGGTTGTGGCCATGCTCGCCGTGCTCAAGGCCGGCGGGTACTTCATCCCGATGGACCCCGGCTATCCGCCTGCGCGCCTCGCCAGGATCACCTCCACGGTGGAGCCCTCCCTGGTGCTGAGCCGCGGCGATCTGGTCCGGCGCCTGTCCGACCCGCAGCTCTTCGGCGTGGTGCCGGTCGTGGCTGTCGAGGATGCGACTGCGGTGCTCTCCGGGATGCCGGCACACCGCCCGGACCTGTCCGTCGATCCGCGCAGCTTGGTCTACTCGATCTTCACCTCCGGCTCCACCGGGCACCCCAAGGGCGTCGCGGTCGAGCACATCGGCGCGGTGCGCTACCTATCGTGGGCGGCCCGGAACTACCCCGGTTCCGGGGAGCACGGCACGCTCGTGCACTCGTCGGTCGGCTTCGACCTGACGATGTCGAGCCTGCTCGAACCGCTCGTGTCCGGGCGAGGCATGACACTGCTGCCGGCCGACGCGACGTTGGCCGACCTCGCCCGTGAGCTGTCTGGGCCGCTCGCGTTCGACTACGTGCGGCTGACGCCCTCCCACCTTCGACACCTGACCGCCCACTGGAGTGACAACAGCCTGGATCCTGCTGCGCGCGGCTGGGTTGTCGGCGGCGAGGTGCTCGACCCGCAGCTCGTAGAACGACTGCTCCAGTTACGTCCGGACACGGTCGTGGTCAACCACTACGGGCCGACGGAGACAGTCATCGGACGGGTGGTGCACCCGGTGCGTGCGGGCGACCACCTGGCCCCCGACGCTCCCCTCCCACTAGGGGCCCCGCTCGGTGCGACCCGGCTCCAGGTCCTCGACCCCCGGCTCGAACCGGTCCCGATCGGGGCGGTCGGTGAGCTGTACATCGGTGGCGAGGGCGTCGCGCGCGGCTACATCGGCAGGGCTGCCCTGACCGCTGAGCGGTTCCTGCCCGATCCCCAAGGCCGACCGGGCGCGCGTATGTACCGCACCGGAGATCTGGTGCGCTGGCGCACGGACGGGCTTCTCGACTTCGTCGGCAGGGTCGACCACCAGGTGAAGCTGCGGGGCTATCGCATCGAACTCGGTGAGATCGAAGCTCGCCTGACCGAGGCCCCTTGTGTGGATCGCGCCGTGGCGCTGGTGCGCGGCGAGCAGCTGATTGCGTACATCGTCCGTGCACAGGGCCAGGCGCCGACCACCATCTCGGCACTGCGTCGATTCTGCGCGGAACAGCTGCCGGAGTTCATGGTGCCGAGCCAGTGGGCGTTCCTCGACTCGTTCCCGCTCACCCCGCACGGCAAGGTCGATCACCAAGCGCTGCCCGAACCCTCTGGTGAACGACCGGAGCTGGAGCACCGGTACGTGGCTCCGCGCACCCCTGGCGAGCAACTGCTGGCTGAGCTGTGGGCCACCGTGCTGGGGGTCAACGAGGTCGGCATCGAGGACAACTTCTTCGACCTTGGTGGCACTTCCGTAGCCGTCATTCGGCTCGCGGCGGCCTGCAACCGATCCGGTGTCAGGCTCTCGCCGAAGGACGTGTTCGAGCACCAGACCGTTCGTGCGCAAGCCCTGCGGACGATCGAGCTGGAGCGCAGGGAGACGAACGCGCCCCTCCTCGACACCGTCTTCGGCGCGGGGCACACGGGCATGACCCGAACGCTGGTGACGCTACGGGTGGACGGGGCAGAGCGCCCGCTGTTCTGTGTTCACCCCAGCGGAGGCAGCGTGGGCTGGTACCTCCCGATGGCCCGCGCGCTGCCGCAGGGGCATCCGGTGCATGCCTTCCAGCCGCTCGGCATGGACGGGCGTGAATCGCCGCTGGAGACCATCGAGGAAATGGCTCGCGCCTACCTCACCGACATGCGCCAGGTGCAACTCGAGGGCCCGTACGTACTGGTCGGCTGGTCTCTCGGAGGCGCCATCGCTTTCGAGATGGCGCGGCAGCTGGACGACTTGGGTCAGCAGGTCGAACTCGTCCTGCTGGAGCCGACCCTGCCTGGTGTGGACAGGACGATCGAACTGCACCGACCGGCCGTCGTCAGTTATCTGCAGGGCGCGGAGCTGGCAGAGCGGATCCTTCGGCTCCCCGAGGGCGCCCCCGAGCGCGACCGCCTTCACGAGGAGCTCACGGAGATGCTGGAGACGGCCGGCTACTCGGCCGCGGAGGTCAGCCTTGGCGACTCCCTGCCAATGCGCGCGTGCGGTCAGATGCTCGCGGCCTTCGCCTCCTACCGACCGCAGCCCCTCCGGGAGGCCTCTGGTGTGCGCACCTGGTTCGTGGTCTCGGCCGAGTGCACAGACGCAAGCACAGAGCACCCGTCCGGCACCTCCCACTTCGCCTACGTCCCTTACTTCGAAGGCTGGCAAGCGCTGCTGGGGAGGGACGGGGCACCGCAGACGGCCCGGATACCGGGAATCCACGCCACAATGCTCGCCGCCGAGCACCTTCCGACCGTCGCCGGCCATTGCATGACCGCGCTCCGAGCCGCGAACGCACGCGCTCGCGATGCCGTCGCGCTCCCGAACCGTTGACCCCTCGAACCGCACAAAAGCTGCAAGTCACAGAAGGGCACCCACGTGTCAGACCGCAACATCGACAACGAGTTCAAGGTCGTCGTCAACCACGAGGAGCAGTACTCGATCTGGCCGCTCTCCAGGCAGACACCGGAGGGCTGGCACGAGGAGGGGACTCAGGGCACCCGCGAAGCCTGCCTGGAGCACATCGAGGCCGTGTGGACCGATCTGCGTCCGCTGAGCCTCAGGCAGCGCCTGGCAGCCGGGCTCCGTTGACTCCTGTCACCACCTATCCACGAAGGACTGCTGCATGACCGCGACGTTCGACAGCACCATCGCACCGAACACCGCCACGTTGGCACCGCCGGCCTTCGACACCGCGTCGTACCCCGGCACCGTCGTCTCCACGCTCCGCAGTGTGGCTGCGCTCCACCCCGACGCCCCGGCGCTCATTGACCCCGACGGAACGTTGACGTACCGCGAGCTGTGGTCCACGGTCGACGCTCTCGCCGCCAACCTGCGCCGCTTCGGGATAGCCCGGGGCAACCTGGTCGGCGTAGCCGCTGAACGGACGCGGCACAGCCTGTTGTGCATGCTCGCACTCGCCCGGGCGGGGGCCGGCTACGTCCCGCTGGACGGCACCCAGCCGGCCGCACGCCTTCAACGCATGATCGCCGGTAGCGGAGTGCGCACAGTGGTAGGCCGCTCCGCTGCCCTCACGGCCTTCCCGCAGGGCCTCCCCGTCGAGTTCGTCCACATCGACCTGGCGTTGCGTTCCGCCGCGGCGGCGGACACGGCCATGCCCGACCCCAACGACCCGGTGTACGTCATCCATACTTCCGGATCCACCGGTGACCCGAAGGGCGTGCTGGTACCGCACCGAGCGCTCCACACTGCGGCCAGGTCGCTCATCGGGTTGTGCGGCACTGGCCCTGGGGATCGGGTGCTCAGCTTCGCGTCGCTGAGCTGGGACACAAGCGGAGAGGAGATCTACTCGGCGTTGCTGTCAGGTGCCACGCTCGTGATCGACCCCGCCGCCAACAGCGGCTCCATCCCCGCGTTCCTGGGCGCGTTGCGACGCAACCGCATCACGGTGGTGGACCTGCCGACCGCCTTCTGGAACGAGCTGGTCGCGTTCCTGGACGAGGACGGCGCCAGCGGCGACGTTGCAGCGGAACTGCTGGGGAACGTGCGGCTCGTCATCATCGGCGGGGAGGAGGTGCGCGCCCCCCAGGTGCGCTCATGGGCCGAACGTGTCCCCGACCGTATCAGGCTCCTCAACACCTACGGTCAGACCGAGACGGTGCTGGTCACACACGCTGCGGAGCTCAGCGGGGGCATCGGACGCGACCTACGTCCTGACGACAGGGTGCCGATCGGTACTCCTCTGGGCCACGTGCAGCAGTTGCTCGTCCCCAGGAGTGGTGCAAACGGCGCAGCAGAGCTGCTGGTGGGTGGCCCGACGGTCTGCCTCGGCTACATCGGAAAGCCGGAGGAGACAGCCGCACGGTTCCGCCCCGGCCCCGACGGTACCGGGCTCTACTACCACACGGGCGACCTAATCGTGGAACGCCCGGACGGCCAGCTGGACTTCGTGGGGCGATGCGACCGGCAGATCAAGATCCGAGGTCTGCGCGTCGAGCCCGAGGAGGTGGAGCGTGTCCTGCACGCCCACCCAGACCTGCAGGCCGCAGCCGTGGCACCCAGCACCGAGCCGTCGGGTGCGATGGTCCTGACCGCCTGCATCGTCCCACTCGACCCGCACCGCGGTAGCGCTCCGAGTGCCGAACAGGTCCGTGCCTGGCTGGCCGAGCGCCTACCCGACTATCTCGTGCCCAAGCACATCCGCGTCGTCGACCGACTCCCCCTTCTCCCGAACGGAAAGGTAAACCTCAAGATGATTGCCCAGAACACTTCTGCGCCCGCCGCGACCGCTACGGTCGAGGAGATTGCCGCTGAGCTGGCCGAACTGTGCTCTGCCGTCCTCGGAAGCCCCTGCAGTGCGACTGACGACTTCTTCGACGCAGGCGGCGACTCGCTGCTGGCAACCCGGCTGATCTCCAAGGTGTACCGGCGCTTCAACGCCGAACTCACCTACGTCGATGTCTTCGACCACCGCACCCCGGCCGAGCTCGCCGGTCTGATCAGCGGGCGTCTGTGATGGGCGCCCACGCTCTGGGGCTCGGCTCGCCCCCCGTGCCCCACCTGCGGGTGCTCGTAGCCGGCACTTCTTCGGACGCCCACACATGGAATCTGATGTACCTCCAGCTCGCGCTGGAAGAGGCAGGGCACGAGGTCACCAACCTCGGTCCCTGCGTTCCGGACGAGCTGCTAACCGACGCCTGCGTCGGAACACGGCCCGACGCTCTGGTCCTCAGCTCTGTCAACGGCCACGGCCATGCCGACGCGGCCCGCGCTGTCGCAACACTCCGCCGTGACGCACGGCTCACCACGATGCCGATCGTTGTCGGGGGACTGCTGGGCACAGCCGGACGTCCCAACGCCGACTACGCGGGACCGCTCCTGGCCGCCGGCGTGTCCGCCGTCCTGGAGACCAACGAGTTGCCGGAGCTGCTCTGCTTCCTGGCCGCTATTCGCGTCGATTCGTCACACGAACTCGAGGCGGTCGGATGACGAGTCTGGCTGACTCAGGGTTCGCCGCACGGCTGGGCGACGCTCGACGTGACGGTCTGGTCGTCGTCCAGCCCCGCATGGGATTCGCCGATCCGTCCGTGATGCGGGCAGGGCTGACCGCCGTACGCAACGCGAGGGCAACGACGGTCGGCACGATCACGCTGGACAGCTATACCCGAGTTGGGGACCTGCGCAGCGCGAGGGCGGCGCTGCGGGACCGAGCCGATCTCAATGGCTACCCGCTGTGCAGCCACGCGGACGACACGACCCTCGCCATGCTGGCCGACGTCCGCGGCCCTGGCTTCCCGATTCAGGTACGGCACGGCTCGGCCATGCCTGGACACATCATCGAGGCGATGGCACGGGTCGGGCTCGACGCCACCGAGGGCGGGCCTGTGTCCTACTGCCTGCCCTACGGCCGCACACCACTGAGGTCCGCGGTCATCGAGTGGGCGTGGGCCTGCGACCGGCTCGCGCAGCTGGCGACAGTCGACCGACCGACCCATTTGGAGAGCTTCGGCGGCTGTCTGCTGGGGCAACTGTGCCCACCGTCGCTTCTGGTAGCGGTCTCGGTGTTGGAGGGCCTGTTCTTCGCGCAGCACAGGGTGCCGAGCATCTCGCTGAGCTACGCGCAGCAGACCCATCCGGGACAGGACCTGGAGGCACTTGCGGCTCTCCGTCGACTTATGGACGAGCTGCTCCCTGATCTGGACACCCACATCGTCCTCTACACCTACATGGGTGTGTTCCCGCGCACCCGGCGCGGAGCTCTGGCCTTGCTCGACGAAAGCGCCCGACTCGCCGTCTTCGGCGGCGCAGACAGGCTGATCGTCAAGACAGTTGTCGAATCCAGCCGGATCCCGTCGATCGCCGACAACGTGGAGGCGCTCGAGAGAGCCGAGCGCGAGGTGCAGCGGGCCCGCCTGATGCGGGCAAACGGCGAGCACCCGTGGGAGCCCACGCAATCGGGACTTTACGAGGAGGCCCGAGCGATAGTGGACACGGTGAGATCACTGCACCCGGACCTGGGCCGGGGCTTGCTCCAGGCGTTCGGCCGTGGGCTGGTCGATGTCCCCTACTGCTTGCACCCTGACACGTCGGGGAAGGCCAGAAGCCGCGTCGGCAAGGATGGGCGTCTGGAATGGACCCATATCGGGTCGCTGCCCATCAAGGGACCACGCCCGGCAGGTCACGCTGTTGGTGCCTCGGAGTTGAGCCAAATGCTCCGCTACGTGGCAGATCGCTTCGACGCAATGTAGTCCCGCGTGCCGCCCCTGGGCATCTCAGAGGGCATTTGACGAGAGAACTTTGCCGTTTATGTCCTAGTAGGTTCCTCGCCAGGTTGGTGTTGTTTCGTCCGTTATACGCTTGGCGAGGTTGTCGATCGAGGCGATGTGGATCATGGCTTCGGAACTGGCCGGCAGGGTCTCGTAGTCGCGGGTGAGACGGCGGCGCTGCATGATCCACCCCAACCTCGGTCTTTCATGGCGGCCTGAAGGATGGTGACTGAGCGTCACCCGAGAGCAGACACGGTGCCCCTACCTGCGATGATCTGCGGTGTCTAGTCACTGATCATGCACTTGGTGGGGGCACCGTTTCCGTGCGCAAGAGTAGTGGACGTCTTGCCGGCCTGGCCATGTCCGCCGACGGCAAGAACCAGGTCGGGCACCCGGGCGGGGTGCACCTGCAACTGCTCGCGGACCGGGTCGGCCTGGGAGCCGAGCTCGACCACGCGATGCGCCAGCCCGGCTTCCACCCGCGGCACCCGCGCGGCCGGGTGCTCACCGACCTGGCCTGCGCGATCGTGCTCGGCGCTGTCGCCATCAGCGACATCGCCGTGCTGGAGCACCAGCGCGAGGTCCTCGGCCCCACCGCTTCCGTCCCCACCGTGTGGCGGACCCTGGACGCGGTGGGCGAGCTGCAACTGAAGCGGATCGCGCTGGCGCGGGCGAAGGTCAGGCGCCGGGTCTGGGGCCTGCTCGCGGACCGTCCCAAGCGTTTCCCGTGGATCACCGTGGACGGCAAGGCGCTTGAGGGCTGGACCGTCATCGACCCCGACGCCACCCCAGTGGCCTGCGCCAGCGAGAAGGAGGGCTGCGCGGGCACCTACAAGAAGGGCGTCTATGGCCTGTGCCCGATCCTGGCCTACTGCGACAACACCGGTGAACTTCTCGCCCAGCAGCTGCGGCCCGGCAACGCGGGAGCCAACGACACGCACGACAACATCGCGATCCTGGACGCGGCGGTGGCCCAACTGCCCTGGCAGCACCGCAAGAAGATCCTCTTCCGCGTCGACGGGGCCGGGTTCTCCACCGGCCTGCTGGCCTGGATCGCCGCCGCTGGCGGCCGGGTGCACCCCTCCTACCGCTGGGAGTACTCCACAGGCTGGACGTTCACCGAACGGGAGATGGAGGCCGTGCTGGCGCTGGACCAGTAAGCGCCCATCGAGCGTCGGAGAGGTCGCTCGGGTACGGCTTGCGCTCGGTCATGACACAGCGTCAGCACAGATGGGGCGGAGGATCCCGTTCCACTGCCGGATCGGCGTTTCTATGACTTCTTCAAACCAGACGGACTTCGAGCTATAGATGCGGATGAGATGGACAGTCACCCTTCCAGCGAGAGGAGGAATGTTGTTCATCAATTGGGCATGGCGTCATTAAAGCGGCATGCCTATAAGGAACTTACGGGATCAAAGATGCCAAAACGCCCTCTTAACTCACCGGCATTGCAGGTCAGCGGCACCTTTCTGCTATCGGGGCGTCAGGCAGCCCAGTTCCGCTGAATATCCAGGGCCAATCAGTAGCAGACCATGCCCGCCATCGAGACCCGGCCGGAGCCGCGCCATCGCACCCGCACAACGGGGGTGTGTCCGATGCGGCCCCAGGTCCTGGAGCACCTGAGCGCCACCACACCAGGGACGAACGCCCAGTTAGATCATTTATCAACAGAACCGACACAACGGTTGCAACGGACTTCCCGGGATGCAAGATCGGCCAAGTGGACGCGGGAGTTCTCTACTTCTGCAGCATCAGCCAAGTAGGTCGAACTGGCAATCTGAAACCCGCGGACCGCCTCTTGCTTCTGATCTCGATACAGCGCGATGTGCGCGGCGCCCTCTAGAGCTCTGGCTTCGCACGAACGCAGCTTGCTTTCTCTGGACAACTTGACAGCATGGCGATAAGTCACCTCCGCGTTATCCAGGTCATGTACAGCCAGGTATGCCTCACCGAGCCCGTTCAACGCGTAGCACTCGACCTCCAGCAGCTTGTGCTCGCGGGCGATGCGCAGAGCAGCGCGACCGAATTCAAAAGAGCGCGAGACATGGCCGAGCGCTCTGTGCGCCTCGCACAGAATCGCCTGTGCTTCCGCTGCCAGGTGCACGTGAGTCTCGCCATCCGCCATCGTCAGAGCGCGGTTCAGGTAGTCAAGTGCCTCACCGGAGCGCCCCTCCCCCACAAGTAGGACTCCGATGTTCACCAACGTGAACGCCTCCGACAGACCGCGGCCGGTCACCTGATGGAAGTCCAGCACCTGGGAGAAGTACTTGAAGCTCTCCGAACTGCGGCCAAGCCCTCTGCAGGCCACCCCCAGGTTGTTCTTGAGTACTGCGCCAAGCTCCTGGTCGGAGAGAGCCTCGGCTATGGACAGCGCCGACCGGAAGCAGTCGTACGCAGTACTGTAGCTCTCATTGTTGATCTTGAGGATGCCAACCTCGGTCAACTGGTACATCTCGGTGAACCGGTCGCCCCTGCGCCGACTGATCTCAATACCTGTCTCCAGGGCTGCACGGGATTCCGAAACACGGCCTCGTTGCCGTAGGGCGCCGGCCAGCCCTATGAGGATCAGCGCCTCGCCGTGCTCGTCGCCGGCCGACCGGGCAGCTTCAACTGCGTCCTCGAAGAGCTTGAGCGCGGCACCTGCATAGTTGGTCCGCCGGAGAAACGGCTGGGCAGCGCGAACCAACTGCCAGGCCATGCCAGAAGGGCCGTCTCGGAGCGCAGTCCGGGCGACTTCAGCGAGGTTGGCGGACTCTTCCGTGAGCAACTCGATGGCCTCGGTGGCTGACGCTGGCTCAGGTATACCGGCAACGGCGTGGGCGATCGTCGGCCTGACGCGGAATGGCCCCATGGCCAGCGGGGCGCACCAGGTCGAGACGGCCTGCAGATAGTAGTTGAACAGTCGAGTCAGGGCCTCGTTTCTGTCTTCGTCGCTGTCATGTTTCACACACATACGCGACGCGTAGTCACGGACCAGGTCATGAAGGTGGTACCGACCCGGCTGCTCCTGGAGGACAAGGTTGTCATCAAACAGGGATTCAAGAACTTCTTGAACCTGGCCAGTCGGCAATGCTGCGAGGGCCGCGGCGACGGCGGGAGTAAAGTCGGGTCCCGGATGTAGGCTCAGCAGACGAAAGAGCCGACGGTGGTCGTTCGAGAGGCAGCGGTAGGATACGGAGATTACCGCAGACACGCTCCGATCGCCAAAGTCGAGAAACCTGGCTCTCTTTTCTTGGTCACTGAGCTGCTGGATAAGGTACGGCACTGTCCAGCTCGTCCGCTCACGAAAACGTGCGGCGGCGATCCGGATGGCCAAGGGCAGCCGCCCGCACAGTTCGACGAGTTCGGCTACACCATCCTCATCGGAGACTAGACGCTGGGTTCCGACAATGTGGCTGAACAGCGCAACCGCGTCGGTGGACGGCATCAAGTCGAGTGACAGCGGTACAACGCCCTCCAATGCCGGCATTCGACGGCGACTGGTGATCAGGATGAGTGGGCCGTTCGCGCCGGGCAGCAACGGCCGAACTTGCTGGTCGCCGAGCGCATTGTCCAGCAGTACCAGCGCCTTCTTGTCTGCCATGACGCTACGCCAGGTAGCGGTACGGTCCTCGAGACCTGGCGGGATCAGCTCGTCCGGCAGTCCGCACTGCCTCAACAGTTGGCCGAGGGCATCGTCCGGGCTGAGCGGCTCCACGCCGATGGTGAACCCCCTTAGGTCGACAAAATACTGACCATCGGGATAGTCAGCCGAGACAGTGTGTGCGAAGCGCACCGCGAGCGCAGTCTTCCCGATCCCGCCCATTCCGTTGATCGCCGAAATGACGAGGGAGACTGATCCGGTCTGTCGACTGTCCTCCATGAGCTGAAGGATCTCGTGCTGACGCCCCGAGAACTCCCGAGGGTCGTGCGGTAGGAACCGTCGCATTGTCGGCACGGACGCACCGGCCGGGGTTGCAACGGGTGATGGTGGAGCCAGCGGTTGCTCCACTACGGGAGACTCGATGACCGGCAGTCCCCGCAGGATCCGCGCATGCAATGCCTTGAGTTCCTCGCTCGGGTCGAGCCCGAACTCGTCTACGAGCAGTCGCCTGCCCTCCTCGTAGACCTCGAGCGCGTCGGCTTGCCGGCCCGTGGAGTGAAGAGCGGCCATGAGCGTCGCACGGAGTGATTGCCGCGACGGATGCGATGCGACCAGCTCGATGAGTTCACCCACGACGCGAGCGCTCTCACCTAGCTGGACATGCAGTCCCATGAGCTTCTCGGTCGCCGAAAGATACTCCTCCGCCAACCGGGTACCGACGTTGGCGAAGTATTCGCCACCAAGTCCGGTCAACGCCGGACCCCGCCACATTCCTTGTGCCCCCGTGAGCAAGCAGACCGCCGCCCCTGGCTCGCCGGCGGCCACCGCCTGGTCTGCTTGCCGTACAGCGGAGCGGTAGCGGGTCAGGTCCAGCCGGTCGCTGTCGACAACGATTCGGTAGCCGAGTTGGCTGGTGACAACGTCGAGTCCGGCCGCCGGCGCCATGACGCGACGCAACGCTGCCACCGTGTTGTGGATCTGCTGGCGTGCCGATTGCGGTGCTGCTTCCCACATCACGTCGACCAGTCGGTCTACCTGCACGACACTATTGGCGTTCAACAGCAGCATGGCGAGTAGTCGATGCGAACGGAGACCTCCCAGGGGCAGGAGGTCGCCCGCCACCTCGACCTCGAGCGGCCCCAGCAGTCGAACATCGAGATCCATCCGCACCCCCTGTTGTCCTCGGCTACGTCCGCAGGGACGCCGTGACCACCTGACAGGCTTGCTCCTGGCTCCTGCAAGACCGCGAGCTTTGACAAGAGCACGTCAGTACAGCATAGGGTTAGCCCGCTGGTAGGCATCCGGTAGTAGAGCGAGGTAGGTTCAAGTCTATCGGTTGCCGAGACCGATGATGGGATGACGATAACTCAACTGGAGGGGTTCAGATGCGATTTGCCATCATGGGGGCACTCATAGGCTTGGTACTGGTGGGCACCGTATCGACCGGGACACACAGCTCTGTCTCCATACCGGCCGACTTGAGCTGCATCTCCTGCCAGTGATGGCACAGCGAGGAGCAGCTGCCACATCGCAGAGTGCTCAAGGGTTCTACTTCACTGCTTCCCTACTCCTCGTCATATTGCTGGCATCTTCAACTCAGCTCCTGCCGGCCCGACTGGTGCCCGGTTGGTTGCGCACGGAGCGCGCCTCAACAAGGGTGATGTGGCCTCAGGGCTGGGGCTTCTTTGCCGATCAGCCGACCGCGGATGCCAATGCGGCATTCTCCGTGGGTGACGACGGTCAGTTGACTGCGGTTACCCAGCTGCAGATGACGCGGTCCACGGACTGGGGCCTGAGTCGCTCGGCGTATGCCCGACACGTCGAGCTGGGAATCCTCAGCAGCCAAGTGGCTTCTGGCGATTGGCTGGACTGCACTGAGCTGACCCCTGTCGCGTGCAAGTCCATGGCGTTGCACACTCCCATGGTTCGCAGTCTCAACCACACCTCGCATCCGTCCTTCTGCGGTCATCTACTGATCTCGGTGGAGAGCCCGGTGCGCTGGACGACGAACACCCCCCTCTGGCAGAGCGAATGGAAGATCCTCAGGATAGTGAACGCTGGAATCGAATGCGCCGGCTGACGGTCCGCATTCTTGCGTCGGCTGCGAACTTCGACCCGCGGGGCCTGCCACTCGCCGTTGCCAGGGCCGTTTTGGCGATAGCCGAGCTGATCACCATCACCTTCACGCCCGACCACGACCTCTTTACCTACCAGCCTGGTCTTTCCGACGGCATGCGCTGCTACGGCGCCCATGACCTGTCCTTGTGGTGCATCGCCGGACCCAGTCCTGCCGGCCTGCTCGGCAGCCGGCTGGCCGCGATCGCTGTCCTCGTCCTTGTCATTGCCGGGTACCGTCCGCAGTGGACGTGCGTCCCTCACTGGTTCGTCACCTGGAGTCTGACCGTCAGCATGACGATGCCCAGTGGCGCCGAGGAGGCTGCATTCGCCGGAACCATGCTCCTCATGCCGTTCCTGCTGGGCGACAGACGGCCCTGGCACTGGACCAGGCCGCGCGAGCCGCTCGCCCCGGTGTGGTCCGGAAGTTCCTACGCCGCCTGGTGGGCAATCCGGTGCCAAATCGCCATCATCTATCTCACTGCAAGCATCTCGAAGCTGTATACAGCACAGTGGCGGGGTGGCCATGCGATGTACACGGTCCTCGTGGATCCCTTCTACGGACTCCCGCCAGCCATTCGGCATGCGGTCGGCCCGCTACTGAGCTCCGAATTCGCCATCAGGCTGCTCACCTGGAGCGTACTCGCGATCGAGCTGGCTATCGCCGCAGGCGCACTGTCACCGCGGAGAATCCGAAAGAAAGCTTTTTACCTCGCAGTTCTGCTCCACGTTGGGATCATGGCCGCGATGGGGCTGGTCAGTTTCGGGCTCGTCATGATAGGGCTAGTGCTAACCCTACTCGTCGGCGACCATAACGCGCTCGCTTCAGCAACTACCCCCGAGGTGAAGGCGGCCATTGAGCCTGCACCTGGCGATTCCCGACCAAGGGCAATAGATATATCTACAGAGGCAATGGAGATTCGATGACTCCCGACATTCAGCCGCTCGACCCGGCCAATGTTTCCGAGCAGGTACTTTCCGACTACTTCGCGATGCGGGCAGCATGCGTGGCGGCGGACATGCCCGAAGACCCGCCGCTGACCTATGAGACCTCGATCGGCCGGCTGCGTACGCCGCCGCCGGAAGACGGGGCGTGCCACTACTGGATCGGCTACTTGGACGGGCGTCTGGCCGGTTCGGTCAAGCTTGCCCTTCCCGAGAATGAGAACAGCGGGATCGCGCGCATCGAGGTCAACGTGCACCCCGAGCTGCGGTGCCGCGGGCTCGGAACCGATCTGCTCCGCGTCGCGATGCGCGCGGTGCAGGAAACTCGACGCGGCACCGTGCTCGCCTTTCCGACGAAGCCCGGCTCGGCCGGATCCCGGTGGACGGCACACCTCGGATTCGAGGTCACTCACAGCATGGCGATGCAGGTCCTGCTCGTGGCGACAACTCCCGCAAGGCTGTGGGAGGTTCCCGTCCCCAGCGGCTACCACCTGTCCCACTGGACCGGTGCAGCGCCCGATCACCTCATCGAGTCCTATGCCACGGCCCGGCAAGCCATTCAGGACGCTCCGACGGGTCAGTTGAGCTACCGCGGAACCGTTTGGACCCCAGCCCGGATTCGTGCGACGGATCGCAAAGTTGTGGATGCTGGCACTGAGCAGCGGGTTGTTGTCGCCATCCACGATGCTACGGATCAGGTCGTAGGTACTCACGTCATCCACAACTACCCGCATCGCCGCGAGATCGGCTACGTCCAAGACACATCAGTGCTCGCCACCCACCGCGGCCACGGGCTTGGACGAGCAATGAAGGCCGCCATGATGCGCCAGCTCAGCGACGAGCGACCGGACCTCGAGCGCGTCTGCACCACCACAGCCACGACGAACAGTCACATGATCAGTATCAACCAAGCACTCGGTTACCACACTGCTCGAACGCTGGACTGGTCTGAGACCCCGGCGGAGCGGCTCACCGAAAACCTGGCCGACCCTTCCAGCACCCGTTGACTCCAACGCAGACCTCATGACGGGGGCTCCTGGCCTGAGAGGGCGGAATGAGAGCTGATGTCCGTTCTGTCGTCGCCTGAATGTGTGGCCTTGCTGCACTGCCGCCGGTCACGGGGCGACCGGCATGTTGAGGGGTGCGTGAGTGACCGCAAGCCCTACAAGAGCGACTTGTCCGACGAACGCTGGGCACTGGTCGAGCCGGTAATCACCGCGTGGAAGGCCCAGCACCCCTCCGTCAGCGGACACGAGGGGCGCTACGAGATGCGGGAGATCGTCAACGCCCTGCTCTACCAGTCCCGGACCGACTGCCAGTGGGACTACCTCCCGCACGACCTGCCGCCTGCCGGGGCGGTGAAGTACTACTTCTACACATGGCGTGACGACGGTACCGACCAGGTCATTCACGACCTGCTGCGCTGGCAGGTCCGCGAGAAGAGGGGCCGATTAGCCGACCCCAGCCTGGTGGTGCTCGACACCCAGAGCCTGCACGCCGCGGCCGGGGTGCCAGCGGAGACGACTGGACGCGATGCGGCGAAGAAGGTGCCCGGCCGCAAGCGGGGACTTGCCGTGGACGTGCTGGGCCTGGTGATCGCCGTGGTCGTGCCGGCCGCCTCCGTCCACGACAACGCCTTCGGCACCGCCCTGCTCGACAAGGTCGCCGCCGGCACCGCCGGCACAGTGACGAAGGCCCTGGTGGATCAGGGGTTCAAGAAGACCGTCGTGGACCACGGCAAGCAGGTGGGCATCGAGGTCGAGATCGTCGAACGCAACCCGGTCGATACCGGGTTCGTCCCACAGGCGATCCGGTGGCGGGTGGAGCAGGCGAACGGGATCTTGATGCTGCACCGGCGGCTGGTGCGCGACTACGAGCACCGCCCCGCCTCGGCCGTGTCCCGGATCTACTGGGCGATAAGCGACGTGATGACCCGTCGGCTGACGGGCAGCGTGACCCCATCCTGGCGCGGCGCGTGACTGGTGGGGAACTGACCCTGGGTGCGGTGCTGGTACGGCTGGAGGAGCGCGAGCGGGAGATCGCCGCGCAGGCCGAGCAGACCCGCGAGCAGATCACGCAGCTCACCGCGGTGCTGGACGAGCTCGGCAGGGCTGCCGAGGAGGTGCGGATCACCCGCAAGACGCTGCTGGAACTGCCGGAGCCGGCCCCGCCCGCGCCGTCGGCGTCCGCGCCGGAGCTGCCAGGTGGGGCGGCCTACCAGGAGATCATGGCGGTGTTCGCCCAAGCGGGCGGTCCGCTACGGGCGCGGGGCGTGTGCCAGGCGTTGGACCTGGACCTGGCGCCGAACAACATCAACAACGTCCGGATGAAGCTCAAGCGCCTGACCGGGCGCAACATCCTGACCGAGCCCGAGCCTGGCCTGTTCACGCTGCCACGTCCGTAGTCGTCGGACGAGGGCTACTTCCTCCACGACGACGAAACGGACATTAGCTCTCGTTCCACCCTCTGAGGTGGCTCCACCGCGTTCGCGCATCGCCTTGATCGGCTGCTTCTTGCTCGGAGTCATGGCAGCCTATGTGGCTGCGTCCGCGTGTGGCGGGGCTTTGGGAGGGCGGGGGAATGAGAGACCAACAGCTGGATCCGAGGGCTCTGGGCCAGAGCGCGGTGCGGCATTGGCGGACCTCTCCTGTGTGGTTGTCGGCCGGTGCTCTCATATGGGCGGTGCTGTTGGTGGCGTGGTTGCCCGCGATGTATGCCCTGGTTCCGGCCAACGGGAGCACGTTGGGCAACGCAGAGCTGATCAAGCTCGCCTGGGTTGCCGGGGCGGGGCTTGCCGGGACGATCCTGTGGGGAGGCCTGCTCGGCTTCCGGCGGGCGTGGTCCGTCGCCGCGCTGTCAGCGCCAGCGAGCACAGCTCTCCTGATGTGCTGCTATGTCCTTGTCATGCTGCTGGGCCCCTCGTCCGGCGGTGGTGGCGCGTCGGCGGACAACGACAACGCGGCTGGCGCCGGCGTGGTCTTCCTGGGAGTCCCGACGCTGCTGCTGATGGCCGTGTTGCTGGCGGTCGGAGCCGGCGCGGGCTCGTTGCTCGGCATCCTCCTCGGGCGTCGATCGGCTCCCGCCGCGCTGTGATGGCAGCGCTGACGGCAGCGTCAGCGGTTGGCCTGCTGCTTGGCTTTCGTCTGCGCGAGGCGGTAGGACTCGGTGCCGGTCTCGATAGTGTTGCCGCCGAAGGTGAGGCGGTCGACGATGGCCGCGCAGAGGCGGGGGTCGGTGAAGGTCTTCGTCCAGCCAACTGGGGCTGGCACATGTTCCTTGGAGCGAGAGTGCCCTGCGACCTGGCCGTTTCAGGGGTCTGAGTGTCTCTTTGATTGTCTTGCTGACAGCGCGGTTTTGTAGGCGCTACCTTCATTCGTCAGGTGCGAGGAAGGTGTGCCGCGATGATGGAGTCGCGTCTGCGGGTGATCGAGGGCCGGACGGTGCCCGAGATGCCCGCTGCCTGGGATCCGTGGGAGTTCCAGGCCCTGTGTGTGGAGGCGTTCGTGGCCTCCTGGCGGGCCCGGGGGTTCAGCCCGGTGACGGTCGACAACGACATCGGCCTGCTGGAGCGGACGTTGAAGGCGCTGGGGCGGCCGACCTGGGATGTCACGCCCGAGGACATCGACCGCGTGGTCGGCGGACTGGCCATGGAGGGGCGGGCGCCGTCCACCCGCCGCGGATACGTTCAGATCTTCAAGGGGTTCCACCGGTTCCTGCAAGCCCGCAAGGCCGTCGAGATCGAGGCCGCGTTCGGGGTCCGGCTGGCCTGCCCGGTGGACGAGTTCAACGCTTCGCGGCATGTCGGCGACGACTCCCCGGCCCTGCTGCCGCCGCCGACCCCCGAGCGGGTCGAGGAGTTCTTCGATTTCCTCAAGGCCCGCATCGCCACTGCTCGCAAGTACGCGCCCGCCGCCCGCGACTACGCACTTTTCCGGACGCCGGATTGCGCTCGGAGGAGGCCTCGCTCCTGGACCGCCCGGACGTCCACTTCGGCCGCGGCCCGTTCGGCAAGCTGCATGTGCGTTTCGGCAAGGGCGCCCACACCTCCGGTCCACGCCCGCGCTGGGTGCCCATGCTCGACCAGCTGGACCTCGTCCTGCGCTGGTTCCTCGACGACGTCCGCGGAAGGTTCCCCGACTCGCCCGCGCTGTTCGCCGACGAGTCGGGCGGCCACCTGCACCAGGGCACGGTCCGCAACCGCCTGCGCTATCTGATGGAGTTGGAGGGCCGTCCGGTCGCCGACCGGTTCAGCCCGCATGCTCTGCGGAGGGCTTGCGCGACCCACAACTACGAGCGCGGAGTGGACCTGGTGGCCATCCAGCAGCTACTCGGTCACTGGACTGTCAGTTCGACCATGAGATACGTCCGGCCCTCGGCCACGTTCATCGAGGACGCGTATCGACGCGCCGTGACCAGCACGCTCGGCGAGCTCACCGGAGAGGAACCCACGCCGTGAACATTAAGTGGAAGCTGCGGATGGCCGCCGCCCAGCGCGAGGTCTGGACCGGCGCCCAGTTGCGGCGGCTCCTGGTCGAGAAGGCCGGCCTGGAACTGTCCTCCGCCTCGGTGTCGGCCCTGTTCACCAAGGAACCCTCGCAGGTGAAGATGTCCACGCTCGCAGCGTTGTGCACCGCGCTGGAGTGCACCCCCAACGATCTGATCGAGGTCGACACCACCCCTGTCGAACACCCTGCGGCTCCTCCTCCACCGGCGGCCGACCTGCCCCGGGTCGCCTCGGCCCGGGGCCGATCCATGCCGCCGATCTGACCGAAAGGGGTGTGGGCGAGGCATGGGTAAGAGGCAGCGGGACTGCGTCGGTTGCGGAGCGCCGGTCGGCTTCATCGACCGGCAGCACTGCTGCCGCTGCACGGCCCGGATGAAGGACGAAGCCGCCCGAGCGTCGTGCCCTGCCTGCGGGAGGTCACGCGTCCTGCAGGCCGACACCGGACGGTGCATCAGCTGCTCGCGGACCTGCGCGGGCTGCGGCCGCCCGGTCCGCTCACCGGTCGCCAGCCACTGCGGGATCTGCCGACGCGAAGCCGACCGGCAGGCTGCGAAGCGGCTCTGCCCGCGCTGCCAGCGGCCCGGCTTCCTGCAGACCGGCACCGGATGGTGCGGCCACTGCTCTCGCCAACGGCAGAGCAAGCAGCCGCCGCGGCACTGCGCCGACTGCGGCCAGGTGCGGCGCCATGCCGCGCTCGGGCTGTGTTCGGCCTGCTGGCAGAAGCACCCCGACCGACCCTTCATCGCCGCCGAGAATCTCGCCGCGCGGCTCGCCGAGCCCGTGCCCTGGCTGAGCGACTTCGCCGGCCATCTCGCCGAACGGCACTGCGTGAGCCACGCCTGCACCATGATCAGCACACTGGGCAGGCTCCTGGCTGACGAACAGCCCAACCACCCCCAGACACTGCTGGACCGCGCCCGTCGCCCCGGCCGGTCGATGGGCTCGCTCGCCCGCGCGCTCGAAGGCTTCTTCACCCAGCGCGGCCTTGCCCTCCCCACCGACCAAGCGCAACAGCTCGCCACCGGGCGCCGCCGACGCCGCATCGACGCCACCCCGATCCCGCTTCGACCGCAGGTGCAAGCGTTCGCCGAGTCCATGTTGCGAGCACGCGAGCGCGCCCTCAAGGCCGGCACCCTGCCTCGCACCGACAGCACTATCGAGGCGGCCCTGGCCATCATCCGCGACCTCGCCCGCTTCCTGACCAGCACGCGCAACAAGCAGGACTGGGCCCTGACCGACGTCCACGACGTCGAGGCATTCCTGGCGACCATGCCCAAGGCCCGGCAACGCCGACTGACCGTGCTGCGGCAGTACTTCCGCTTCGCGCGCACCCGCAAGGTCGTGCTCATCGACCCCACCCGGGGCGTGAAGGCCAAAGGCCCGTCAGGGTTCAGCGGCACCACCGTCGCCGTCGACCAGCAGCGGCAACTGTTCCGCCGCTGGACCACTGGCACCGACGCGCACCCGCACGAGGCACTGCTCGGAATCCTGGCCCTCCTCCACGCGGCCTCCAGCAGCGAAGTCCGGTTCCTGCGCGTGGACGACCTCGACCCCACCAACCGCGGCGTCCGCCTCGGTAAACGACCGCATCCGGTGCCCATGGACCCGGTCAGCTGGTCGGTGCTGCAGCGCTGCCTGGCCCACCGCGCGAGCCAGCGCACCGACAACCCCCACGTGATCGTTACCAAGATCACCAAGTCCGGCCGGGCAGCAGCGTCGACCGCCTATGTCAGCCACGTCCTCGACCCCTGCGGCGTTCCGCCTCGGACTCTGCGGTGCACCCGCCTTGCCGACCTCGTGAACACCCTGGATCCCAAACTCGTCGCCGCAGCCCTCGGCATGGATCCCGAGGGCGTGATGATCTACCTCGCCGACTACGTCGATACAGGGCGCCTGACCGACCACCAAGAACGGAGACCATGAAGTGCGACACCTCACCCCAGCCCTCGCCCTTGGAGCACTGCACCGCGGCAAGCAAATCGAGCAGTTCCTCGGCGAAGTCGACCACGAGGGCCACCGGGGCCTTCGCTGGATCGCCATCAGCCCGGGCCGCACGGGCGTCACGATCTACCTGAGCGACGTCGAAGACGCGGGTACCGACACCTTCTACGACATCTCCGAATTCCCACCCCTGGACCCCGATGACGAGACCTGGGGCAAGGAGATCGCCACCGTGTCGACTCCGGAGGAGGCTTTCAACCGGGCCTGCAGCGAGCCCAGCGTGAACCCTGACCGCTGGGTCAATCAAGGCATCATCTGTGACGAATATCGTGATTTCCGGATCGCCCGCAGGAACGAAGAAGATGCCAGGTGCGATCTCTGTGGTCGGGCATTGGATGACCGGCACTCCCATGGCGTGTCAGATGCCTCTAGCATCGCCAGAGAAGGCAGGCGCATGGAGTACGTTGTCGTCGGGCTACGTGGCGCTCTTGCGCACTATCAAGCCCTTGGGAATTCCTCTAAGACGTATAAAACTGTCGCAGCCGACTTGGCGGGACAGTTGGGGGTTGGTGTGTCGAACCTCGTCGGCCGTCACTATACTTGCTGGGTTGTACCTGCAGAATATGGTGTCATTCTAAGCGACTTCCGTCTCCTGTGACGAGCCTGCAGATTCGGATCAACGGGTTCGCATGACCGGGCGGAACGCGTGGAACTTCGGCACCGCCTCGCACAGGTTCGCCGGAACATGTGCGCTTTCCCGAACGACTCGTTCGACGCGATCGCAACACTGTTCTTCTCCTCCCTCTCCGTCAGAACCTGGAACAGCATCTCGGCGCCGCGGCGGTCCAGTTCGAGGTAGCCAAGCTCATCGACCTATGCCGATATCGGCATAGGTCGATCACGATCAGATCGGCCCGGCAGATCCGGGCGACGGTGCGGGCGGTCGAGCCGTCGACCTTCGACTTGCCGATCGCGGCGGCGAAGGTCTCCAGGGTGAACCAGGCGAGCCGCAGGTCCTTCTCGATCGCGGCCTGGGCCAGGCCCTCGGTGAAGTGCGACTTCCCGGTCCCGGACGGGCCGGCGATCACCAGGTTCTCCGCGCGGCCGATCCACTCCAGGGTGATCAGGGAGTTCTGGGTGGGTTCGGGGATGGTGGAGTCCTCGGCCCGCCAGGACGCGAGGGTCTTGCCGGTGGGGAAGTTCGCCGAGTGGCGGCGAAGGCGCCGGGTGGCCGCGTCGCGGCCGGTGACCTCCTCGGAGATCAGTAGCCGCAGGACCTCGGCGGGGTCCCACCGTTGGGCCTGGGCGGTGGCCAGGACGTCGGGGGCGGCTTTGCGCATGTAGGGCAGGCGCATCCGGCGCATCAGCTTGTCGAGCTCCTCGGGCAGGGCCGGGGACTGGGGAAATGTCACGGTCGGTAATTCCTTCGTGGGTCGTGGTGGGCGTCGATAGGCTCGGCGGGTGATCAATATGGCGGTGCGTGGTGACAGCAGGAAGGTCGTGGCCAGCGCCGAGGCCGGTGTGGAGTGGACGGCCGGTTTCGCGGATCTGGACCCGGCGGAGTTCCCGATGCTCTGGGCCCTGACGCCGTATGGGGATGCGGTCTTCAACCAGCGGCAGGTGCCGCTGCTGCTGGCGGAACTCGACCGGCTTCCGGCCGACTTGGGCGGTGCCTGGGTCGGGCAGGCCCGCGAGCTGTGCCAGGTCGTGGAGCGGGGAACGCACTTGTATCTGTGGTTCATCGGCGACTGACTTCGGTCGGCCCTCGACTCCCCGGCCGCCGCCTGTTGCCGGCCCAAGGCTTGCCAGGCGATGGTGCCGTTCTGGACGGAGTGGGCCTCGCCCGCGCGGACGACCTGGCCGACGGGCCTGCTGGCCGCGATGTGCTCCGGGATGGAGACCAGGTCGTCCTCGGCGAAGCGCCCGGCCGCAGCCGCGAGCCCGAGGGCCTGATCGACCCGGTCGCTGCCCAGGATGGCGGCGAGCTCGACGGCGTGGGCCATCTTGGCGCGGATGCGGGATACCCCGGCGGGTCCGGCCTCCTTGAGCCAGCGCCCGGCCCCGGGACCGATGCCCACGAACGCGATCTCCGCCTCCGAACGCGGCTGGAGCCTGGGCTGGTGGACCGAGCGGCCGTCGGGGTGGTCGGGGTAGTGCTCGTCGATGATCTGCGGGACGCCGGGCGTGGACAGCTGGTGACGCCAGATCTCCGACAGGCCAACGGACTTGGTGCGGGCCGTGATCGACAGCTCGTCGCCGACGACTCGGCACCAGACCCTGGCTCCGGTGTAGCCGGGCGGGGTCGAGTAGCGCACGGAGTTGAAGCTGACGGTGCGGTCCGAGCCGACCACCCGCTCCTCGCCCAGCGCGAGCGCCAGTGGCTCGGCCGGCAGGACGTGCAGCGTGGTGCGTTCGATGTCGAGCCGGTCGGCTGGGATCTGCCCGGTCGCCCGGTGCCGGCGCGTGTTCACCGTGTCGCACCAGATCTGGCAGGCGTCCGCGAGCTCGGCGAAGGTGTCGTAGGCGGGCAGCAGGTTCGCCTCGGTGGGGACCAGGTCGGCCTTCGCGATGCGGACCGAGGCCTCCGCGCCGCCCTTGGACTCGGGTTCGTATGTGATGAGGCCGGCCGGTCTTGTAGGACCGGCCGGCCTTGGTGGTGCGCGAGGGGGGAGTTGAACCCCCACGCCCTTGCGGGCACTGGAACCTGAATCC
>NZ_JBHYKG010000018.1:0-51225 GCF_042741245.1 Kitasatospora sp. NPDC058965 | reverse complement strand
CACCCCGGAGGGTGCGCGGGCCCGTCCGCGCGCCGGTCCGGCGGCCTAGAAGACCGGCACCCCCGCGCGCACCAGCCGCCACGAGACGGCGGCGAAGTCGGCCGGATCGATCACGCCCTTGGCCTTGACCCAGGCGATCATGGTGTTGCGGATCTCGTCCGAGTTCGTCCACACCTGCTGCGCCGCCGCCACGTGCGGGAAGTTGCCGCCGCCGTTGGCCCGGTAGTTGTTGACCGCCAGCACGAACTGCGCGGCCGGGTCCACCGGCTTGCCCGCGCAGCTCAGGTTGACGATCCGCGAGCCGACCGGCTGCGCGATGTCGACGTCGTACTCCACCCCGTACACCGAGTCGAAGTTGTAGTCCGGGATGTCGTGCTGGTTGGTCAGCGCGTCCGGGTTCACCGGCGCGCCCGGTGCCAGCTGGGCGAAGTACGTCATCGAGAACTCCAGGTAGTCCTTGATCTGGGCGCCCGTCATCAGCCGGGCCTCCAGGGTGTTCTCGTAGATGTACAGCCCCGCCACGTCGCGCAGCTTCAGGGTGCCGGCGGGGATGTCCGCGGTCCGGTTGAACGGCGCCGCCTGCGCCAGCACCGGCAGGTTCGCGTGGGCGGTGCCCGCCAGCGCCGCCTTGACGGTGTCCTGCTGCACCCGGCCGATCAGGTCGATGATCGGGGTGTCCTTGAACCGCGCCTCGGCGATCGACAGGTCCACCTTGCTGGTGCCGATCACCTGGTTGACGTAGGCGACCACCTTGTCGTGCTGCGCCTTGACCAGCGAGACGACCTCCTGGTCCTCCTGCGCGGTGTTGGAGTTGAGCACCGAGGCGGTCAGCGAGGAGACGTGCCACTCGCCCCGGGCGAACTCCACCTCGAAGTCGAAGCGGGTCAACCGCTGCCCCCAGCACAGCGGTTCGGAGAGCACCACGGTCCGGCCGGTCTCCTTGTTGACGATCAGCCGCTGCGGCACCTCCTTGTGGGTGTGGCCGACCAGCACCGCGTCGATGCCCGGCACCTCGGCGGCCATCTGGCCGGAGGCGTCCTCGGGGAAGGGCAGCTGGTCGCCGTAGGAGGAGGGCTCGTCGATGCCCGAGTGGGCCGAGACCACGACGATGTCGGCGCCGGCCGCCCGCATCTTCGGCACGTAGACCCGGGCCATCTCGACGATGCCGGCGAAGGTCATCCGCCCCTGCACGTTGGCCTTGTCCCAGATCGCGATGCCCGGGTTGGTCAGGCCCAGGATGCCCACCTTCAGCGGGCGGCCGCCGCCCAGGTGCAGGGTCTTGATCAGGTAGGGCTGAAAGGCCGGCTTCTCGTTCTTGGCGTGCAGCGCGTTGGCGCCCAGCAGCGGGAAGTCCAGCTGCTCCTCGAAGGCGCGCACGGTCGGGATGCCGTAGTTGAACTCGTGGTTGCCGAGCGCCGCGGCGTCGTAGCCCATGGTGTTCATCGCGGTGGCCATCGGGTGCTCGGGCACCTCGTCGGCGTCCGAGGCGATCGGCTCGACCCGGGCGAAGTAGTAGCTGAGCTGGGTGCCCTGGATGATGTCGCCGGCGTCGATCAGCAGCGTGCGGTCCCAGCCCACCTCGTCGCGGACCTGGTTGACCAGGGTGGAGATCTTCGCCAGGCCGACCGCGTTGTGCTGCTTGTCGGTGTAGACGGCGTCGGTGAAGTAGTCCCAGTTGACCACGTGGCCGTGCACGTCGGTGGTGCCGCAGACGGTGAACTTCGCGCGGTGCGGGTCGTGGTGGTCCTGCGGGGCGGCCCCGGCCGCCGCCGCCGGGGTCGCGGCGGCCGTCGACAGACCACCGACCAGGGCGGCGCCGGCCGCGGTGGCGGCGGAACGGGTGACGAAGTCGCGGCGGTTCAGGGGCATGCGGTCACTCCAGGGGTCGGAAGCGGTGTCGGCGCGGCCCGGTTGACTCGTGATCAGCCCCGGCCCACGTGGATACGCGCGTAGAATTCTGCCCTGCCGGTCACGCCCGGGGAAGCCCCGGAGCGTGACCGCCGATGGCGGGGTGACGGTGCCTCAGCTCCGCGCCGCGGCACGCGACCTAGGCCGCCGCCAGTGCGGCCAGCGCGCGGTCCACCCGGGAGACGAACTCGGCCGTCGGCTCCTCGCCGTGCGGGTCGAGCCGCCACCAACTGCGGGCCCGCTCGTACCAGTCGAGCGGACCCGGGACGAGCTCGCGCACCGCCGCCGCCGGATCCGGCCGCCCCGGCTCGCCCGCGCGCCGCAGCAGGTCGCCCGCCGCGGCCAGCAGCAGCCCCGCCTGCCGGGCCGCCGGGTCCGGCCAGTCGGCCGCGGCCACGTGCTCCGCCCGGCGGTTCAACTCCCGCTCCAGCGCGCGCAGCAGCTCGGGGTCCACCACCGGTCCCGGTCCAGGTCCCGGCCCGGGGCCCGGGCCGGGACCGCGGTCCCGCAGGTCCTCGACCAGCCAGCCGATCAGGGCCCCCGCTCCGTACAGCCCGCCCACCGCGGCCACCGACCAGAGCCCCGCGCCCACCGCCAGCGAGGCGGTCAGCCCGGCCAGCCCCGCCGCGCTGCCCGCGTAGTGCGGCACCGAGCCGAACCACCGCCCGACGGCCGACCGGTCCGCCGGCGCCGACTCACTGGTACCCACGGATCTCCTCGAAGACGCCGGTCAGCGACCCCGACATGCCGTCGAACAGCTTGCCGCCGGTGGTGTCCGCGATGCCCTGCAACTGGTCCTTGGCCCCCTCGCCGAACAGGATCGGGAAGACCGGCACCGCCTTCCCGGAGGCCGGCAGCGCCTGGTAGAAGTCGGCGAAGTCCTTGGCGCCGGCCCCCTCGTTGCTCTCGCCGTCGGTCATCAGCACGATCGAGGTGAACCGGTCGTCGTTGGCCGCCGCCTGTTGCTTGGCCACCTCGCGGTAGGCCGCCTCCAGCGTCGAGTAGATCGCCGTGCCGCCCTGCGCGCTCAGGCTCTGCACGTCGGCGGCGATCGACGCCAGCTCCGCCTCCGGCGCGGTCGCCGGGACCTGGTGCACCTTCTCCCACTTCACGTCGTCGGCGAAGGAGATCAGCGTGACCTCCTCGCGGTCGCGGAACCGGTTCACCGCCCGGGTGTCGCCGGAGCCGGTGAGGATGCCCAGCGCCGCCTTCAGCGCCGTCAGCCGGTCACCCGCCATCGACCCCGAGGTGTCCAGCACGTACACCGTGCGGGACGGGCGGCGCAGCTCGTTCTGGTACGCGGCCAGCAGCGCGTCGGCCACCGACTGGCTGCCGGGGAAAGGCAGTTCGGGTCGGGGATCGGTGGCCAGGCCGGGCCCGGGGGCCACCCCCGTGGTGACCGGGCGGCGCTCGGTGGTGTCGGAGATCTTGCGCTGCACCTCCGGGCGCAGCAGGTAGGCGGTCAGCCGGGCGAAGTCGTCCTTGGCCGACTGCGGGGCCGAACTGAGCAGGCTCAGCGGGTAGTCCGCGGTGACCAGCCCGTCGGTGGGCCGGATCACGGTCAGCTGCGCGTCGCCGGGCAGCGTCCGGTTCAGCGAGAGCAGCACCGACTCGTAGTTCACCAGCGCGCCCACCGCGGTGCCCGAACCGCCCTGGGCGCTGCGCTGGTAGGCCTGGGCCAGCCAGCCGGAGGAGCCCGAGGTGAGCTTCTGGCCGCCGAAGAAGGCGCGCAGCGCGGGGGAGGCCTTGGCCACGTCCGCCTCGGTCAGCGCGGCCTGCGCCCCCGAGAACGCCGAGGCCAGCCCGACCAGCGCGGACAGGCCGGAGTTGGAGCGGGACGGGTCGGTCATCCCGAAGGTCAGCCGGCCCTGCTGCACCGCGTCGCCGATCTGCGACCAGGTCACCTTCGCCGGGTCCCACCCCAGCGTCGGCAGCAGCGAGGTGCGCACCCCGACGGCCACCGGCGAGACCATCACCGGCGTCTCGGAGAGCAGCTTGCCGCCGGACCTCGGGTCCAGCCGCAGATAGTGGTCGGAGGCGAACCAGAGCGCGTCGTACGCACCGTCGGCCTTGCCGCCGGCCACCGTGTCGGCGCCGTCCAGAGTGCCGGTGAAGGTGAACTTCACGCTCACCCCGGTGGCCTTCTGGGCATCGTCCAACACCGGCTGCAGATCCTGGAGTTCGCTGCCGGCCAGGATCCGCAGGGTGCCCGGGGTGCTGGTCGGCGACAGCGCCTGGCCGCTGCTGCCGGAGGCGCCGGGACCGGGCCGGACCGGCGAGCCGCCGGTGCAGCCGGCGACCGCCGCCAGCAGCAGGGCGAGCGCGCCGAGGGCGGCGCGGCGCGGAGTGGTGCGGGGCATCAGCCGGTCCCCCCGGTGGCGGCGGTGATCAGGTCCTTGAGCAGGTCGCTGGAGGGCGAGACCGCCTGGGCGGTCTTCAGGTCGGCCACGTTGGGCGCGAAGTGGTTGGTGGTGACCACCTTGTCGCCCATCTCCCGGGCGAACGCGTCCGGGTCGCTCTCCGGCCGGAAGCCGTGGTCGGCCTCCAGCTTCACCAGCTTCGGGTCGTCCTGCAGCGCGAGGGCGAGCTTGTGCGCCGCCGGAGTCAACTCGACCACTGTGTGGTCACTCTGAATGGTGATGTCCGGATACAGCACTCTGACGTCGTCCGGCAGCGTGCCGTCGTGCGCCCGTTCGGCCACCTCCGACTCGTACGTCCAGATCAGCGGGTGGCCGGCATTGGCGAGGAAATCGCGCATCAACTGGTCGCTGCTGGCCAGCAGCGCACCCTGGGGCTGCATCAGCACCTTCAGCGCCTGGCCCTCCTTGACGGCCTGGCCCTGGTCCGCGACCACGCTGTTGTTGTTGTCGAGGTAGGCCATCGCGGCCAGGTAGAGCGCCGCCGAGGCGGAGGACTGCGGGTCGGTGGTCGAGAGGTAGATCTGCCCGCGCAGTTCGGGGTGGTTCGGGTCGTTCCAGGTCTTCCGCTGCTTGACCGCCGCCAGGTAGTCGGCCGTCTTGAAGACCTCGAACCTGCCGTCGTCCGAGCTCTTGACCAGGCCCGCCGTCTCCAGCGCCGCCACGGTGGCCTGCCGGGCCACCACCACCAGCGGCGAGTAGAACGGGCGCACCGGCACCGTGGTGACCTGGTCGGGGATCTCCTTGCCGATCACGTCGGCCGCCGGGATGGCGAAGTCGTACTTCCCCCGGCCCACCAGCCCGGCCATCTGCCAGGACCCGGCGTGATCGGTCCGGACGGTCAACTGCTTGTCCGCGAAGGCCTTCGCGACCTGCGGATCGTCGAAGAAACTGGTCTTCTCCGACCCGATCAACCCGCTGACCGCGACGGTTCCCCCCTGTGGTCCCGAGCCGTGGCAGCAGTTCTGCTGCACCAGCACCACCACGCCGGCGATCAGACCCACCGCCAGCACGGCGCCGAGCAGGCGCTTCATCTCCGCATTCCCCCCAAAAAACCTTGGTCAGGTCCGTGTGCCCACCACGATCCCGCCCTGGCCCGAGCGGGACCCTGCGCCCCGGCGAACCGGGCGTGAACAGGCTTTCACGGATCGGCAACAGGTGCGAGAAGGATGGGTCAACTCGCATAGCGGACAAGAGAAGTCATCATGCGTCAGAGAGTTCAACGAAGCTTCCGGCAGTGGTCATGTGACCGTCCGTCGGAACGTCGTTGTTACGCGCGGGTAATGCATACCCTCGGACTCATGCGCCGAGCAAAAATCGTCTGTACTCTCGGGCCCGCCGCCGACTCGTACGACCAGATCAAGGCCCTGGTCGACGCCGGCATGGACATCGCCCGCCTCAACCTGAGCCACGGCTCGCACGCCGAGCACGAGGAGCGCTACCGCCGCGTCCGCAAGGCCGCGGACGAGACCGGCCGCAGCGTCGGCATCCTGGTCGATCTTCAAGGCCCGAAGATCCGCCTGGACACCTTCGCCGAAGGACCGGTACTCCTCGAACGCGGCGACGAGTTCACCATCACCGTCGAGGACGTCCCGGGCGGCCGGGACATCTGCGGCACCACCTACAAGGGCCTCGCCGGCGACGTCGCGCGCGGCGAGCGGATCCTGGTCGACGACGGCCGGGTCTGCCTCGAAGTCACCCAGGTGGACGGCCCACGCGTCCACTGCCTCGTCATCGAAGGAGGCCTGGTCTC
Source organism: Kitasatospora sp. NPDC058965 (assembly GCF_042741245.1). Classification (NCBI taxonomy): domain Bacteria; kingdom Bacillati; phylum Actinomycetota; class Actinomycetes; order Kitasatosporales; family Streptomycetaceae; genus Kitasatospora; species Kitasatospora sp. NPDC058965. The sequence continues at coordinate 45,147 of NZ_JBHYKG010000018.1, read as the reverse complement.
CGACCACAAGGGCCTCAACCTGCCCGGAGTCGCCGTCTCCGTGCCCGCGCTCAGCGACAAGGACGTCGCCGACCTGCGCTGGGCCCTGCGGACCGGCGCCGACCTGATCGCCCTCTCCTTCGTCCGCAGCGGCAAGGACATCGAGGACGTGCACAGCATCATGGCCGAGGAGGGGCGCTTCGTCCCCGTCATCGCCAAGGTCGAGAAGCCGCAGGCGGTGGAGGCCCTCGACTCCATCGTCGACGCCTTCGACGGCATCATGGTCGCCCGCGGCGACCTCGGCGTCGAAATGCCCCTGGAACAGGTCCCGCTGGTCCAGAAGCGCGCCATCAAGCTGGCCAAGCGCAACGCCAAGCCGGTCATCGTCGCCACCCAGATGCTCGACTCGATGATCAACGCCTCCCGGCCCACCCGCGCCGAGGCCTCCGACGTCGCCAACGCCGTGCTCGACGGCACCGACGCCGTGATGCTCTCCGGCGAGACCTCGGTCGGCAAGTACCCCGTCGAGACGGTCAAGACCATGGGCCGCATCATCGAGGCCGTGGAGACCGACGTGCTGGCCGCCGGCCTGCCGCCGCTGACCCCCACCAACAAGCCCCGCACCCAGGGCGGCGCCGTCGCCCGCGCCGCCGCCGAGATCGGCGACTTCCTGGGCGCCAAGTACCTCATCGCCTTCACCCAGTCCGGCGACACCGCGCGCCGGCTCACCCGGTACCGCTCGCCGATCCCGGTGCTCGCCTTCACCTACGAGCAGGCCGTCCGCAGCCGGCTCGCCCTCACCTGGGGCGTCGAGACCTTCCTCGGCCCCTTCGTGCCCACCACCGACGAGATGGTGGCCCAGGTGGACGCCCAACTGCTCAGCCTCGGCCGGTGCCGGCGCGGCGACATCGTGATCATCACCGCCGGCTCCCCGCCCGGCCTCTCCGGCTCCACCAACCTGGTGCGGGTGCACCACGTCGGCGAGTTGGACAACTGACGGACCGGCGGCCCGCCCCCGCCGGGCGGCCCGCCCCCGCCGGGCGGGCCGCCCTACCCGAGCCGGTTGGTCACCGCCGGGCGGGCCGCCCTACCCGAGCCGGTTGGTCACCGCCGTGCGGGCGATCTGGGTCAGCTTCGCCACCTCGAACGCGCTGTACACCCCGCCCGCCAACAGCGAGAACTTCACCCCCGCCCGACCGCCCGGACGCCGGAAGCCCGCCGGCACGAACTGCTGGTAGTGCTCCGCCGCCCGGTGGAAGAACTGCGGCCGCTCCGCCCGGCTGACGCACCCCGCCAGGTCCAGCACGAACAGGTAGTGCCGCACCATCCGCTCGAACAGCTGCTCCCGCACCGCCGCCGGCGCCTGCGCCGCGTCCAGCAGCTCGAAGCTGCGCCGGTACTGGTCGAACAGGTCGAACTCCCGGGCCCCCGGCGAACTGGCCGGGTGCACCGTCTGCCGCCGCCGCAGCTGCACCAGCTCCCGCTCCAGCACCGCCACCCGCTCGGCCCGCAGCAGCGCCTCGTGCACGGTCGGGACCTCCTCGTACCGCCCGTCCGGGAACGCCAGCCCCGCCCTGGTCCACAGCCGACGGCTGATCAGCTTGTCCCACACGAAGGCCGGCACGCCGAACAGCTCCGGCTGGTCCACCGCCCGCACCGCCCCCGGCCCGGTCCGCGCCAGCACCCCCTGCGCGGCCCCCGGCCAGACCCGCCCCGCGTGCAGCCGGGTGTGCCCGAAGAACAGCAGGTCGGGCTGGGCGGTGTCGTCGAACTCGCGCAGCCGGTCCGCCAGCGCCAGGAACGACCCCGGGGCGAGCAGGTGGTCGGCGTCCAGGAAGAGCAGGTAGCTCCCGGTCGCCCGCGCCGCGCCCGCGTTCCGGGCCCGGCCGACCCCCACCGCCGCGTTCAGCCGCAGCACCGACACCCGCGGGTCCGACCCCGCCTGCGGCACCTCCGCCGGACACTCCGGCGACCGGTCCGCCACCACGATCACCTCGAACCCGCCGAACGACTGGTCCAGGATCGACTCCAGGCAGTCGAGGAGCTGTCTCTGCTGGTCATAGGCAGGGACGATGACGGAGATGAGCGGCTGGGGCATGGGCCAGAAGGTAGGTCGGGGGCGTGGTCATGGCAACCCTCGCGACGGGGGCAAAAGGGGTGTATCGGGGTGAACTTGGCGAAGGGTCACCAGATCCTCACCCGTCCGTGACCTGGCCGTTCACCGGAGATCAGGACTTGGGGCCGACGTACCGGTCGAGCAGGGCGACGTCGGGGCGACGGGCGACGGAGACGTTGGTGCCTCCACTGGAGTGCCTGGCGGCCTTCCAGTGCACGCCGACGGCGTCGAGGGTGCGGGTGAAGATGCCGATGATGTCGGTGGACCTGTTGGTGAAGAAGTACCGTGGGTACTCGTAGCGCTTCGTGGTCCCGTTGGTCGTCCGAGTGGTCCAGTTGACGATCCGGCAGCCGTCGGAGTGGAGCAGGCCGCGCAGGAGTTCCCAGGGGTGGGCGTCGACGACGGCCTGCTGCCAGGGTTCGAGGGCGATCAGCCGTTCGTGCTTCTTGCCGGGGCCGTGCTGGGGGAAGAGGCAGGGGAGGTGCTGGGAGTAGACCTTGACGTCGTGGCAGCCGGTCCGGCGGACGCGGCACGGGCTGTTGGTCGGCAGGACGTCGCGCATGGCCTGCTCGACGGAGTCCATGTGGCCGGGCCACTTGTCGTCGCAGGTCACGGTCAGCTGGTAGTAGTTGCGCAGCTTGACCCGGAGGATGTGCCCGTCGCCGAGGTAGAGCCCGAGCAGGTGGGAGTAGGCGGGTGCGTTGAGGTCGTCGCCGTGGCAGTCGGGGCAGGTGGAACGCTTGCGGCCGGGGTTCTCGCCGCGCTTGGCGCGGTCCTGGTACTTCCACCACGAGACCGTGCCGGTGGGGACGCCGAGCCTCCTGGCCACGTCCGCGTTGGGAGCGCCGTCCCGGAGCAGGAGGACAGCCTGTTCGCGCACCGATCGAGTCACGTCGCCCAGATTGCCGCGAGTAATCTCAGATGGCGGAATGATGATCTATCGGATCACTCAAAGTAATGAAATCGCCCAGATTATTTGCGATTTAAGATTTGAAGGAAAAATCTGGTGCCGGGTGTGGGATTCGAACCCACACGCCCTTTCGGACAATCGCTTTTGAGGCGATCATGTCTGCCCTTCCATCAACCCGGCGAGGCTGCGTTCGTGAAGGATACCCTGTGCTTGCCTCTGCGTGCAGCTAGGTACCCTCATGCATGCAGCCCCCGCCGGAACGAGGAGTCACGTGAGCACCGCCGACGAGCAGCCCCAGGCGCTTGAGACCGACTCGCCCCAGATCACCCGAATTGTGATTGCGGAGGACGAGGCACTCATTCGTCTCGACCTCAAGGAGATGCTGGAGGAGGAGGGGTACACCGTCGTCGGCGAGGCCGGGGACGGCGAGACGGCGGTGAAGCTGGTCGAGGAGCTGAAGCCGGACCTGGCCATCATGGACGTCAAGATGCCGATCCTGGACGGTCTCTCGGCGGCCGAGCGGATCCACGAGGCGCACCTGGCGCCGGTGCTGATGCTGACGGCGTTCTCGCAGCGGGAGTTGGTGGACCGGGCGCGGGACGCGGGGGCGATGGCGTACATCGTGAAGCCGTTCTCCAAGTCCGACCTGGTGCCGGCGATCGAGATGGCGGTGTCGCGGTACACCGAGATGCGGGCGCTGGAGGGGGAGATCGCCGATCTGACCCAGCGGTTGGAGACCCGCAAGCTGGTGGACCGGGCGAAGAGCGTGCTGCAGACGAAGTTCGGGCTGACCGAGCCGGCCGCGTTCCGCTGGATCCAGAAGACCTCGATGGACCGTCGGATGACGATGGCGGCCGTGGCCGAGGCCGTGATCGAGGAGGGCGAGGCGCAGGACCGCAAGAAGGCGGAGGAGGGCCAGTAGGCCTCCCGGTCGGGCGCAGGAGCAGCTGAGGGCCGGTCACGCGACGCGTGACCGGCCCTCGGGCTCGGGGCGGGGTGCTGCTCAGTCCTCGCCGAGGTACGACTTGCGGACCGACTCGTCGCGCAGCAGTTCCGCGCCGCTGCCGGTGAGCACGATGGCGCCGGTCTGCATGACGTAGCCGCGGTCGGAGAGGGAGAGCGCGGCCTGGGCGTTCTGCTCGACGAGCAGGATGGTGGTGCCGGCGGCCTTGAGCTCGACGATGGTGGCCATGATCTTCTGCATCATGATGGGGGACAGGCCCATGGAGGGCTCGTCGAGCATGAGCAGCTTGGGGCGGGACATCAGGGCGCGGCCCATGGCGAGCATCTGCTGCTCGCCGCCGGACAGGGTGCCGGCGGCCTGCTTGCGGCGTTCGCCGAGGATCGGGAAGAGCGTGTAGGCGCGCTCCACGTCCTCGGTGATGCCGGCGGCGTCGCGCCGCAGGAAGGCGCCGAGCAGCAGGTTCTCCTCGATCGTCATGCGCGGGAAGATGTGCCGGCCCTCGGGGGAGTGGGCCAGGCCGAGCGAGACGATCTTGTGGGCCGGGACCGCGGCGAGCGGCTGCCCGTCGAAGGTGATGGTGCCGGCGGTGGGGCGGAGCAGTCCGGACAGGGTGCGCAGGGTGGTGGTCTTGCCGGCGCCGTTGGTGCCGATCAGGGTGGTGACGGAGCCGGCGTCGACGCTGAAGCTGATGCCCTTGACGGCCTCGATCTTGCCGTAGGCGACGCGGAGGTCGGTGACCTCGAGGAGTGCGGTGGTCATTCGGACGTCTCCGTGGGCTGCTCAAGGGGGGTGCCGAGGTAGGCGGTGATGACGCGCTCGTCGTTCTGCACGGTCTCCCGGTCCCCCTCGACGATCTTCTGGCCCTGGACCAGCACGGCGGTGCGGTCGCAGAGGTTGAAGATGAACCGCATGTCGTGCTCGATGACCAGGATGGCGATGCCGCGGTCGCGGATGGCGAAGACGAGTTCCTCGGCGGCCCGGGTCTCCTGGGGGTTCATGCCGGCGGTGGGCTCGTCGAGCAGCAGCAGGCCGGGTTCGCTGGCCAGCGCGCGGGCGATCTCCAGCTTGCGCTGCTCGCCGTAGGGCAGGTTGCGGGCCAGGTGCTCGGCCTTGCCGGCCAGGCCGACGAACTCGAGCAGTTCCATGGCCTTGGCGCGGCTGTCGGCTTCGGCCCGGCGGTAGCCGGGGCCGCGGACGAGGGCGGAGAAGAGGCCTTCGCGGGTGCGGCTGTGGCGGCCGACGAGGACGTTCTCCAGCACGGTCATGTTGGCGAACAGCCGGATGTTCTGGAAGGTGCGGGCGATGCCGGCCTGGGTGACCAGGTGGGGCTTGGGCGGCAGCACCTGGCCGCGGTAGCTGACGGTCCCTTCGGTGGGCACGTACAGGCCGGTGAGGCAGTTGAAGAAGGTGGTCTTGCCGGCGCCGTTGGGGCCGATCAGGCCGATGATCTCGCCCTGGCCGACCGTCAGGTCGACGTTGTTGACGGCGGTGAGGCCGCCGAAGCGCATGGTGACGCCGCGGACGTCCAGCAGCGGAGCGTCGGTGGTGGTGCTCATGGTCACGCTCCTGCCTGGCTGAGGGGGACGGAGTCTTCGGGGCCGGCGGCCTGGGCCGGGATGTCGCTCTGGTGGAACTCGGCCTGGCGGCGGCGGTTGGCCACGATGCCCTCGGGGCGGAAGCGCATCAGCAGGATCAGTGCGACGCCGAAGGCGAGCAGCTGGTAGTCCTTCAGGAAGGTGAGCTTCTCGGGGATGAGGTAGAGGAGCGCGGCGCCGAGCAGCGGGCCGCTGACGGTGCCCATGCCGCCGAGCACGACCGCGGCGAGCAGGAAGGCGGAGTTGGGGGCGGTGGAGCCGGCGAAGACGTAGGGGGTGGGGACCACGTTGTAGGTGACGTGGGCGCTGACGGTGCCGGCCAGGCCGGCCAGCGAGGCGCCGAGGGCGAAGGCGACCAGCTTGGTGCGGAAGCCGTTGATGCCCATGGCCTCGGCGGCGGTCTCGTCCTCGCGCAGGGCGATCCAGGCGCGTCCGATGCGGGAGTTGCCGGCCCGGCTGAAGACGGCGACCACGATCAGGGTGACGATCAGCATCAGGAAGAAGTAGTTGGAGAAGCGCCCGATGGTGAAGGAGCCGAACTGGTGGGCGGCGCCGAGGTTGAACCCGAAGAAGCTGATGTCGGGGATCTGCGGGATGCCGTCGGGGCCGTTGGTGATCTTCGGTCCGGAGGTGCCGTCGAGGTTGTTGACGGCGATGTGGAAGATCTCGCCGAAGCCGATGGTGACGATGGCCAGGTAGTCGCCGCGCAGCCGCAGGGTGGGGGCGCCGATCAGCACGCCGAAGACGACCGAGACACCGGCCCCGATCAGGGCGGCGAGCACGAACGGGACGTGGGCCTCCTTGAACGGGGAGAACTGGGAGCCGGAGATCAGCGCGGCGGTGTAGGCGCCGACGCCGAGGAAGGCGACGTAGCCCAGGTCGAGCAGGCCGGTGAGGCCGACGACGATGTTGAGGCCGAGCGCGACGGTGGCGAAGATCAGGATGTTGACGCCGAGGTTGGCGTTGTGCTCGTCGCTCTGGGTGAGCGGGAAGGCTGCTGCGGCGGCGAAGGCGGCGGCGGTGGCCCAGGGGCGGCGCCGGGCGAGCAGCGCGGCGGCGCGGGCGAGCAGCCCGCCCTGGGCGTAGGCGGCGGCGCCGAAGCCGATCATCAGCAGGAAGCCGACGAAGAGCTCGCCGTACTCGGTCTCGATGCCGTAGGTGAAGACGAACAGGCCGCCGGCCGCGATGGCGACGATCACCAGCAGTTCCTGCCAGAGCGGCGCGGGCGCGGCGGGGCCGGTGGAGCGGTGGTCGGCGGGCAGGGCGAGCGCGCCGTAGAGGGCGGGCAGCACCGCGACGCCGGCGATCCAGCCGCCGGTGGTGAGGTTGACCAGGCCGTTGAGCTCGTAGGCGATGGCGCCCAGGGTGTACCAGGTGACGGCGAAGGCGCCGACCGCGAGCAGGCGCAGGGTGCGGGTCTGGCCGCTGGGGGCCAGCCAGCGCAGGCCGCGCAGCTGGTAGGCGGAGAGCACCTGGAGCAGGAGCAGCACGCCGGCGGTGAGGGTCAGGACCTGCAGGCCGCCGGGGTAGCCGGCGACGGTGAGGTCACCGGGGAAGGCGGAGGTCCAGGTCCAGGAGAGGAAGCAGGAGGCGATGGTGAGGACGGCGCCGGCGGCGGTCAGGGCCCGGGCGACGTGGGCGGGTACGGTGCCTTCGAGCCGGCGCAGCAGGGCGGCGAACTGCTGCCGCACCTGGGCGAGGGTGATGGTCATCTTGGTCTCCTCCTTCCTCAGGCCCGGTCCGCGACGCGTTCGCCGAGCAGTCCTTGTGGCCGCAGCAGCAGGACCAGGATCAGCATGACGAAGGCCCAGACGGGGGCCCAGGCCTGGCCGCCGAGCTGGTGCAGGCCCGGCACGTCGGCGATGTAGGCGGTGGCGAGCGCCTCGGCGAGGCCGAGGACCAAGCCGCCGAGCATGGCGCCGTAGATGTTGCCGATGCCGCCGAGGACGGCCGCGGTGAAGGCCTTGAGGCCGGCCTGGAAGCCCATGTCGAAGCTGACCTGGCCGTAGCGCAGGCCGTAGCAGACGGCGGCGACGGCGGCGAAGAGGGCGCCGATGCCGAACGCGGTGGCGATGATCCGGTTGGTGTCGATGCCCATCAGCTGGGCGGTGTCCGGGTCCTGGGCGGTGGCCTGCATGGCGCGGCCGGTGCGGGACTTCTGGACGAAGAAGGCGAGGATCACCATGCAGAGCGGGGCGGCGAGCAGGGTGAACAGGTCGCCGGACTGGATGTCGATGCCGGCGAGGTGCCAGGGGCCGCTCTGGATCTGCGGGAAGACCCGGGGGCTGGTGGCCTTGGGGTAGAGGTTGTGCACGGCCTGCTGCAGGGCGAGCGACAGGCCGATGGCCGCGATCAGCGGTGCGAGGCGCGGGGCGGTGCGCAGCGGCCGGTAGGCGAACCGTTCGGCGCCGAGGGCGATCAGGACGGCGACCAGGGCGCCGCCGATCAGCATCAGCGGCAGCGCCAGCCACATGCTGGTGCCGTGCGGCAGCATCAGGTAGACGGTGAGCGCGCCGAAGCCGCCGGTCATGAAGATCTCGCCGTGGGCGAAGTTGATGAGCTGCACGATGCCGTAGACCATCGTGTAGCCAATGGCGATGAGCCCGTAGGTCGAGCCTAGGAACAGGCCGTTGGCGAGTTGTTGCGGCAGGGTGTGCACCGCAGCCTCCATGTCGCTGTGCTGGCGTCTCGGGGTTAGGGGACGCGGGGCCGCTCGCGCGGGTGGCGCGGGCGGCCCCGGGGGTTGTGCTGGCGGTGGGTCAGGTCAGCTGGTGTAGGTACCGGTCTTGACCGAGGCCCACTTGCCGTCCTTGACCTGGTAGACGGTCAGCTGCTTGTTGTTGGTGTCGCCGTACTCGTCGAAGGAGACGTGGCCGGCGATGCCGTCGAAGTCGGACTTCTGCACCGCGTCGACGATCTTGGAGCGGGCGTCCGTGGGGAGCTTGCCGCCGTTGGCGGACATCACGCTGCCGACGGCCTTGATGATGGCGGTGGCGGCGTCGTAGGAGTAACCGCCGTAGGTGCCGTAGTCGCCCTTGAGGCCGGAGGCCTTGTACTTGGCGATGAAGTCCTTGGCGCTGTCCAGGGTGTCGATCGGCACGCCGACCGAGGTGGCGAGGTCGCCCTCGGAGCCGGAGCCGGCGGTGGAGATGTAGGTGTCGGAGAACATGCCGTCGCCGCCGAACAGCGGGATGTTGGCACCGGCCGCCTTGAGCTGCTTGGTCAGCAGCGAGGACTCGTCGTACTGGCCGCCGTAGTAGAGCAGGTCGGCGCCGGAGTCCTTGATCTTGGTGACCAGGGTGGAGAAGTCCTTGTCACCGGTGGAGACGTGGTCGGTGCCGGCGATGGTGCCGCCGTCCTTGGTGAAGGAGTCCTGGAAGATCGCGGCCAGGCCGGCGCCGTAGGTCTGCTTGTCGTCGACGACGAAGGCCTTCTTCTTGCCGATGCCGCTGGCGTACTGGGCGGCGAAGGCGCCCTGCAGCGCGTCGGTGGTGGCGGTGCGGAAGTAGGTCTTGAAGCCGCGGACCTTCTTGCCGGTGCCCCAGTCCGGGCCCTGGGTGAGCTTCGGGTTGGTGTTGGAGGGCGAGATCTCGACCAGGTTGGCGGTCGCGAAGACCTGCTGCATCGAGGCGGCCACACCGGAGTTGAGCGGGCCGACGACGCCGAGGACGGTGTTGTCGGAGACCAGCGCTGTGGCGTTCTGCTGGCCGGTGGCGGGCTGGGCCTGGTCGTCCAGGGCCTTGACCTTGAAGGTGACGCCGGGGACGGTGTGGTTCTTGTTGGCGTCGTCGACGGCGATCTGCACGCCGCCCTGGATGCCGAGGCCGGTGGCCGAGTTCTGGCCGGACAGCGGCGCGTCCACGCCGATCGTGACGACGGTGCCGCCCGAGGAGCTGTCGCCGGCCTTGTCGCCGCCGCGCGAGCCGCAGGCGGTGACGGTGAGGGCGCCGGTGAGGGCGATGCTCAGGACGAGCAGAGAACGATGACGCACGAGGGTCCCCTTCTGGTGTGAAGGCTGCGGGCCGAGATCGGCCGTTCGCCAGGTCGCGCGCTGGGGCAGCCCGATGTGCTTGACCCGGTCCGGTGGCGCGGTGACTGGCGGTGACTCTAGAGTGCGGCGGCCGACGGGGGCAGGGGTGTGCGCCTGCTGTGATTCTTCTGTTATGAGCACCGCATGTTTCCGTCTCGCATGCTGGACTTTCGGCCCTCGCCCGGCCCGGGTCGACGGCGCCGTGACAGCAGCGAAGCCTGAGTAGAGCCTTAAAGGGAACAGCTGGGGGACAATCCGTCCGTTTTTCGGACGCAAGTGTCCGGAGCAGATCGACCGGTCGCACGCGTCCGATATCCGGACTTGACGCAGTTGAACGCCCTTCGTGGCGCAGTCGGACGGGGTTGCGGAGCGGGTCAGGTGCAGATTGCCCGCATGTTACGCAGCGTTACAGCCAGGGGAACCGTCGCCGGACGCGCCGAGGCCCCCTCGCGCGGCCAGACCTGCCCAGTACGGGCGGTGGCCAAACGAGGGGGCCTCGACGAGCAGGGGTGCCGGGGGCGTGCGTTCCGGTTACAGGTCGCGCAGCGCGCAGGTGAGCCGGCAACTGGTCAGCCGGCGGCCGGTGTCGTCGGTGATCGCGATCTCGAAGGTGGCGGCGGTGCGCCCCTTGAACACGGCGGTCGCGACGCCGGTCACCAGGCCCGAGGTGGCCGAGCGGTGGTGGGTGACGTTGAGGTCCACGCCGACCGCGTAGCGGCCCGGCCCGGCGTGCAGCATCGACCCGATCGAGCCGAGCGTCTCCGCCAGCGCCGCCGAGGCGCCCCCGTGCAGCAGGCCGTAGGGCTGCTGGTTGCCCTCCACCGGCATGGTGCCCACCACGCGGTCCGCCGAGGCCTCGACGATCCGGATGCCCATCCGGTCCCCGAGGGTGCCGCCGGAGAAGGTGCCCGGGTCCACCCCGAGCTTGGCGAAGTGGTCGAGCACGTCCTGCGGGACGTCGAGCTTGACGGGGGCGGTGCCGGAAGCGGGCAGCTCGGTCATCCGTGGTCTCTCCTGCCGGTCGAGGGTGGGCCGCGGGGGCGGCCCTTTCGTGATCGTACGACCGCCGGTCCGCGCCGGTGCCGGTCGGGGCTGTCGGTGGCGGGCGATGTCGGTGCGGCGCCCTAGGATCGGGGGCGGCAGTTGGAGTCGGCAGGAACGGACGTGGACGTGGCGACGCAGGGCGCGAAGCAGGGCACGCAGCACAGCGGCGACGGGGCCGGCCGGCCCCGGCTGATGCTGCTCGACGGGCACTCGCTGGCCTACCGGGCCTTCTACGCCCTGCCGGTGGAGAACTTCAACACCTCCACCGGGCAGCCGACCAACGCGGTCTACGGCTTCGCCTCGATGGTCGCCAACACGGTCCGGGACGAGGCGCCCAGCCACCTCGCGGTCGCCTTCGACGTCTCCCGCCAGACCTTCCGCTCCGCCGAGTTCCCCGACTACAAGGCCAACCGGGCCAAGACCCCGGACGAGTTCCGCAGTCAGGTCGGCCTGATCGGCGAGCTGCTGGACGCGATGCACGTGCCGCGGATGTCGCTGGAGGGCTTCGAGGCGGACGACATCATCGCCACCCTGGCCACCGCCGCCGAGGCGGCCGGCTTCGACGTGCTGATCGTCACCGGCGACCGGGACTCGCTGCAGCTGGTCACCGAGCACACCACGGTGCTCTACCCCACCAAGGGCGTCTCCGAGCTGACCCGCTACACCCCCGAGAAGGTCGCCGAGAAGTACGGGGTGACGCCCAGTCAGTACCCGGACCTGGCCGCGCTGCGCGGCGACCCGTCGGACAACCTGCCCGGCATCCCCGGCGTCGGCGAGAAGACCGCCGCCAAGTGGGTCAACCAGTTCGGCTCCTTCGAGGAGCTGGTGGCCCGGGCCGACGAGGTCAAGGGCAAGATCGGCGAGAAGCTGCGCGAGAACCTGGACTCGGTCAAGCGCAACCGGATCCTCACCGAGCTGGTCCGCGACGTCGAACTCCCGCTCGGTGTCGAGGACCTGGCCCGCGTGCCGTTCGACCGCGAGGCGGTCGGCCAGCTGATGGAGTCGCTGGAGTTCCGCAACCCCAACTTCCGCGAGCGGGTGTTCGGCCTGGACGTCGGCGCCGCCGAGGAGCCGGTCGCCGCCGCCCCCGGCATCGAGGTGGCCGGCGACCTGCTCTCGGAGCAGGGCGAGCTGGCCGCCTGGCTGGCGGCGAACGCCGACCGGCCGGTGGCGCTGGCCGCGCTGCACCAGTGGGCGCTGGGCAGCGGATCGGTCCAGGAGGTGGCGCTGGCCACCACCGAGGCGGCCGCCTGGTTCGACCCGACCGCGCTGGCCGAGCAGGACGAGCGCGCCTTCGCCGCGTTCCTGGCCGACCCGGAGCGGCCCAAGGCGCTGCACATCGCCAAGCAGGTGATCCGCGCCTTCGCCGAGCACGGCTGGACGGTGGCCGGGGTGAGCGCCGACACCGCGCTCGCCGCCTACCTGGACAAGCCCGGTCGGCGCACCTTCACCCTGGACGCGCTGGCCGAGGAGTACCTGGGCCGCTCGCTCGCCCCGGCCGCGGCCGCCGAGACCGGCCAGCTCACCTTCGACGCCCCGGAGGAGGACCCGGCCGCCGGCGCCCGCGCGCTGATGGTCCAGGCCCGTGCCGTGCTGGACCTGGCCGCGCACTTCGACGTCCGGCTGGCCGAGGTCGGCGCGGTCGAGCTGATGCACGACATGGAGCTGCCGATCGCCGCACTGCTGGCCCGGATGGAGCGCACCGGCATCGCGGCCGACCGGGCCTGGCTGGAGTCGCTGGAGCAGCAGTTCGCCGCCGAGATCCAGCGGGTGGTCGAGGAGGCGCACGCCGCCGCCGGGCACCCGTTCAACCTCGGCTCGCCCAAGCAGCTGCAGGAGATCCTGTTCGGCGAGCTCAACCTGCCCAAGACCAAGAAGATCAAGACCGGCTACACCACCGACGCGGACGCGCTGACCTGGCTGGCCACCCAGACCGACAACGAGCTGCCGGTGGTCCTGCTGCGCCACCGCGACCAGGCCAAGCTGCGCACCACGGTGGAGGGCCTGCTCAAGACGGTCTCGCCGCAGGGCCGGATCCACACCACCTTCAACCAGATGGTGGCCGCCACCGGCCGGCTCTCCTCGCAGGACCCGAACCTGCAGAACATCCCCGTGCGCACCGAGGAGGGCCGGCTGATCCGCCGCGCCTTCGTGGTCGGCGAGGGCTACGAGTCGCTGCTGACCGCGGACTACTCGCAGATCGAGCTGCGGATCATGGCCCACCTGTCCGAGGACGAGGCGCTGATCGAGGCCTTCGCCAGCGGCGAGGACCTGCACACCACGGTCGCCTCCTCGGTCTTCTCGGTGGCCCCGGCCGCGGTGGACGCCGAGATGCGGCGCAAGATCAAGGCGATGTCCTACGGCCTGGCCTACGGGCTGTCCGCCTACGGCCTCTCCCAGCAGCTGGGCATCAAGCCGGCCGAGGCGCAGGGCCTGATGGACACCTACTTCGAGCGGTTCGGCGGGGTGCGCGACTACCTGCACCGGGTGGTCGAGGAGGCCCGGGCCACCGGGTACACCGAGACCCTGCTCGGCCGCCGCCGCTACCTGCCCGACCTGACCAGCGACAACCGCCAGCGCCGCGAGATGGCCGAGCGGATGGCGCTCAACGCCCCGGTCCAGGGCTCGGCGGCGGACATCGTGAAGATCGCGATGCTGCGGGTGGACGAGGAGTTGACGAAGGCTCGGCTCGCCTCCCGGATGCTGCTCCAGGTGCACGACGAAATCGTGCTGGAGCTGGCCCCCGGCGAGCGCGAGCAGGTCGAGGCCCTGGTCCGCGAGCAGATGGCCGGCGCCTACGCGCTGCGCGCCCCGCTGGACGTCTCGGTCGGCGTCGGCGCGAACTGGGAGGCGGCGGCGCACTGAGGGCGGGCGGCGGCAGGGGCCCCGGCCACCTCGGCGGGGCACCGGCGTTCGCGTTACAACTGAGGTAGGACCCTGCCGTCGGCGAGGAGATGAGGGCGATGTTCGCACGCTTGAGCACCCACCAGGGGGAGCCGATCGAGGCGGAGATCGATCTGGGGGCCGGCAGTGCGCTGCCGATCGAGCAGTTGCAGCAGAACGAGGGGTTCCGGGGGGTGTACTTCCTCGCCGACCGGGCCTCGGGGCGGACGCTGACGCTGACCCTGTGGGCGGACGAGGCGGCGTTGCGGGACAGCGAGGGGACCGCGACCCGGATCCGCAAGGAGAGCGACCTCCGGGAGCGGACCGCGACCCTGTCGGTGGAGCGGTTCGAGGTCGGCTTCACCCACCTCGCCGAGGACTGACCGGGCGTCAGCGGCGCGGATTGGCGCGCCGGGTGGGCTCGGCCGTGGTCGGGTCCTCCGGCCAGGGGTGGCGCGGGTAGCGCCCGCGCAGCTCGGCCCGCACCGCGCGGTAGCCCTCGCGCCAGAACGAGGCCAGGTCCCCGGTGACCGCGGCCGGCCGCCCCGCGGGGGAGAGCAGCTGCACGGTCAGCGGGACCAGGCCGCCGGCCAGCGCCGGGGCCGCCTGCCAGCCGAACAGCTCCTGCAACTTCACGGAGAGCACCGGCCGCTCGCCCGTGTAGTCCACCCGGATCCGCGAGCCGCTGGGCACGGTGATCCGCTCCGGCGCCAACTCGTCCAGCCGGCCCGCCTCGCCGGTGCTCCACGGCAGCAGGCGCTGCAGGGCACCGGCGGTGTCCAGCCGCTCCAGGTCGGCGCGGCGCCGGGCCCGGGAGAGCTCCGGCTCCAGCCACTGCCCGGCCGCCGCGAGCAGCGCCGACTCACTCACGTCCGGCCACGGCTCGCCCAGTGCGCGGTGCAGGAAGGCCAGCCGCTCGCGCAGCGACCGCCCGCCCTCGGTCCAGCGCAGCAGCTCGCCCACCCCCTCCTTGGCCAGCCCCGCCAGCAGCGCACTGCGCACCAGGGCCGGGTCGGGGGCGCCGAGCGGCTCGCTGCCGAGCTCCAGCGCTCCGAGCGCGGTGAGCCGACGGGCCGTCAGGTCGCCGCGCCGGCTGCCCGGCGGGGTGGCCCAGTGCACCTCGTCCCGCCGGTCGAGCAGGTGCGCGGCGGCGGTGCGCGCGGTCGCCTCGTCGATCACGGCGGCCCGCCGGATCCGGGCCGAGGCCGCGCCGGTCGGCCGGTCGGCCACCGCCACGGCCAGCCAGTCGGCCTCGGCCAGCGCCGAGCCGGGTGTGGTCTCGGCCGCCGTGCCGGAGGCCATCAGGAAGGCGCCGCCGCGGGCCCGGGCCACCCGCTCGGGGTGGGCCAGCGCGACCACCAGCCCGGCGGCCCGCCGCTCGTCCGCCTCCCGGCCCGGGCCGGCGCCGTCCAGCTGCCCGAGCAGTCGCCGGCTCTCCTGGCGCCAGCGCCCGCCGTAGCCCTGCGCGCCCTCGGCCCGCACCGAGCGCCAGATCTGCGTCAGCTCGTCGCCCAGGGCCCGGGGCGGCTCCTCGGAGAGCAGCGCCACCAGCTCGGCGGCGCGGCGGGCGCCCACCAGCGGTGCGCCGTCGTGCAGGGCGCGGGCCAGCCGCGGGTGCAGGCCGGTGCGGGCGAACAGCCGCCCGCGGTCGGTGGCCCGGCCGCTCCCGTCCACCGCGCCGAGCGCCAGCAGCACCTGCCGGGCGGCGGCCAGCGCGCCTGCCGGCGGCGGGTCGAGCAGGGCCAGCGAGGCCGCCTGCGGGTCGCCCCAGCAGGCGGCCTGCAGGGCGAACGGCGCGAGGTCGGCGAGCGTGATCTCGGGGCGCGGGAAGCGCGGCGCCCGGGCGTCCTCCACCTCGGCCCAGCAGCGGTAGACCACTCCGGGCGCCTCACGGCCGGCCCGGCCTGCCCGCTGTCGCCCGGCGGCCAGCGAGGCGCGCACGGTGACCAGTCCGGACAGCCCGCGGGCGTGGTCGGTGCGCGGCTCGCGGGCCAGCCCGCAGTCCACCACCGTGCGCACCCCGGGCACGGTCAGCGAGGACTCGGCGACCGAGGTGGAGAGGATCACCCGGCGGCGCTCGCCGACGGCCAGCGCCGCGTCCTGCACCGCCTGCGGGGCCTGCCCGTGCAGCTGCAGCACCTCGGCGTCGACCGGGCCGATCATCCCAGCCACCCGGGCGATCTCGCCGACCCCGGGCAGGAAGCAGAGCAGGTCGCCCGGTTGCTCCTGCAGCGCCCGGCGGACGGTGGCCGCGACGTGCTCCAGCAGGGCCGGGTCCACCCGGGTGCCCTGCGGCGGGCGCACCGCGCGCGGCGGCGGCGCCCACACCACCCGGACCGGGTGCGCCGTGCCGTGGGCCGTCACCACCGGTGCGCCGCCGAGCAGCGCGGACCAGGCGTCGGTGTCCGAGGTGGCCGAGGCGACCAGCAGCCGCAGCTCGGGCCGCAGCGCCGCGCGCACGTCCAGCAGGAAGGCCAGCGCGGTGTCCGCGTCCAGGTGCCGCTCGTGGCACTCGTCCAGCAGCACCACGTCCACGCCCGGCAGTTCGGGGTCGCGCTGCAGGCGCTGCAGCAGCACGCCGGTGGTCACCACCTCGACCACGGTGTCCGGGCCGACCCTGCGGTCGCCGCGCACGGTGTGCCCCACCCGCGCACCCACCCGCTCGCCCAGCAGCCAGGCCATCCGCCGGGCCGCCGCCCGCACCGCGAGCCGGCGCGGCTCGGCGACCAGCACCCGGCGCACCGGGCTGCCGGGCGCGTCCAGCAGTCCGGCCAGCGCGAGCGGCACCAGGGTGGTCTTGCCGGTGCCGGGCGGCGCGGCCAGCACGGCCGTGCCGGCGGTCTCCAGCGCGCGGGTCAGCTCGGGCAGGGCGGCCCGCACCGGCAGGTCGGCCCAGGGGGCGAGGGGGTCGGCGGTCACAGGGGCAAGTATCAGTTCCGGCGGGAGACGAAGATCGCGGTGCCCGGCAGGTACTTGCCGCGCAGCGGGCTCCAGCCCTCCCAGGCGTCGGTCAGCTCCTCGGGCCACTCCGGCTCGACCAGGTCGAGCAGGGTGAACCCGGCCGCGACCAGCTCGCGGACCCGGTCGCCCATGGTGCGGTGGTGCTCGACGTAGCTGGCCCGCCCCCGGTCGTCCTGCTCGACGTACGGGGTGCGGTCGAAGTAGGAGCCGCTGGCGGTCAGCCCCTCCTCGCCGCCGTCGTCCGGGAAGGCCCAGCGGATCGGGTGGGTGGTGGAGA
The DNA here is from genome assembly GCF_042741245.1 of Kitasatospora sp. NPDC058965. NCBI lineage: Bacteria > Bacillati > Actinomycetota > Actinomycetes > Kitasatosporales > Streptomycetaceae > Kitasatospora > Kitasatospora sp. NPDC058965. The sequence continues at coordinate 28,388 of NZ_JBHYKG010000018.1, read as the reverse complement.
AGACCCAGCGCCCGCCGGGGCGCAGCACCCGGTGCACCTCGCGCATCAGGCCCGCGGTGTCGGCGCTGAACGGCACCGCGCCGTAGGCCGAGCAGGCCAGGTCGAAGGAGCCGTCGGCGAACGGCAGCGCCGCGGCGTCCGCCTGCACCAGCGCGACGGGGACGCCCGCGCGGCCCAGGTCGATCCGGCGGGCGTGCTGCAGCTGACGGTAGGACAGGTCGAGGGCGACCGGGCGGGCGCCCTGGCCGGCCAGCCAGCGCGAGCACTGGGCGGCGCCGGCGCCGATCTCCAGCACGTCCAGGCCGGTCAGCGAGCCGGCCGGGCCGAGCAGCCGGGCCCGCTCCTCGTCCAGGCCCTCAGGGCACCAGGTGAACCGGTCGTCGCCGAGGAAGGAGCCGTGCTCCTCCTGGTACTCGTCCGCGTTGCGGTCCCACCACTGGCGGCTGGCCCGGGAGCTCTCCTCGACCGCGGCCGGGCGGCGCACCGCCACGTCCTCGTCGTCGTCCTCGTGCCCGGCAGGGCCAGGGGCGGTGTCCAGGGTCATGCTGCGCCTCGCGTAGGGTAGGGGGTGCGGAAAGCGCCGCTGCGTGGCACCGACTCCGGCGGGGTCGGGACCAGGCGGTGGCATCCGGGGAAACGGGTCCCGAGGGCTGCCACTCCACACACCGACCAGCGGTCGGGCGTGCTGCGCAGTTGCGAGGATATGGCCTGATCCATCCCGGCCTGGACGGTCTCGTCAGCTTCGACGTTGACCGTGCCTGGCTGTCCCCGTATGCTACAAGTTGCGCTGCGGGCCTGCGCGCCTCGGACGGAGCAGGTCGCGCTCGCATCTGTCGAAGACCCCACGGGCTTTTCGGTGGGAGCGAATACGGGCCCCCGCGTGGCATTACCTACGACTTCATGTCCGTACCGGAGCCCTTTTCCTAATGACGAGCCCCACCGACACCTCTGTCAGCACCACCCCGCAGGTCGCGGTCAACGACATCGGCGACGCGGAAGCCTTCCTCGCCGCGATCGACGAGACCATCAAGTACTTCAACGATGGCGACATCGTCGAGGGCATCATCGTGAAGGTCGACCGTGACGAGGTGCTCCTCGACATCGGTTACAAGACCGAGGGTGTCATCCCCTCCCGCGAGCTGTCGATCAAGCACGACGTCGACCCGCACGAGGTCGTCTCCGTCGGTGACGAGATCGAGGCCCTTGTTCTCCAGAAGGAGGACAAGGAGGGTCGTCTGATCCTGTCCAAGAAGCGCGCGCAGTACGAGCGCGCCTGGGGCACGATCGAGAAGATCAAGGAAGAGGACGGCATCGTCACCGGTACCGTCATCGAGGTCGTCAAGGGTGGTCTCATCCTCGACATCGGCCTCCGTGGCTTCCTCCCGGCGTCGCTGGTCGAGATGCGCCGCGTGCGCGACCTGCAGCCCTACGTGGGCAAGGAGCTCGAGGCCAAGATCATCGAGCTGGACAAGAACCGCAACAACGTGGTCCTGTCCCGCCGTGCCTGGCTGGAGCAGACCCAGAGCGAGGTCCGCCAGACCTTCCTCACCACCCTGCAGAAGGGCCAGGTGCGCTCCGGCGTCGTCTCCTCGATCGTCAACTTCGGTGCCTTCGTGGACCTGGGTGGCGTCGACGGCCTGGTGCACGTCTCCGAGCTGTCCTGGAAGCACATCGACCACCCGTCCGAGGTTGTCGAGGTCGGCCAGGAGGTCACCGTCGAGGTTCTCGACGTGGACATGGACCGCGAGCGCGTCTCCCTGTCGCTGAAGGCGACCCAGGAGGACCCGTGGCAGCAGTTCGCCCGGACCCACCAGATCGGCCAGGTCGTCCCCGGCAAGGTCACCAAGCTGGTTCCGTTCGGTGCGTTCGTCCGCGTGGACGAGGGCATCGAGGGTCTGGTCCACATCTCCGAGCTGGCCGAGCGCCACGTGGAGATCCCGGAGCAGGTCGTCCAGGTCGGCGACGAGATCTTCGTCAAGGTCATCGACATCGACCTCGAGCGTCGTCGCATCAGCCTCTCGCTGAAGCAGGCCAACGAGTCCCTCGGTGCCGACCCGGCGTCGGTCGAGTTCGACCCGACCCTGTACGGCATGGCTGCCTCGTACGACGACCAGGGCAACTACATCTACCCGGAGGGCTTCGACCCCGAGGCGAACGACTGGCTGCCCGGCTTCGAGAAGCAGCGCGAGGAGTGGGAGCGCCAGTACGCCGAGGCGCAGGCCCGCTTCGAGCAGCACCAGGCCCAGGTCATCAAGAGCCGCGAGGCCGACGCCGAGGCCGCTGCCGAGTCCGGTGACGCGGTTGCCGCCTCCGCCGGTGGCTCCTACTCGTCCTCCAGCGACGAGGGCTCCGGCGCTCTCGCCTCGGACGAGGCGCTCGCCGCCCTGCGCGAGAAGCTGGCCGGCGGCCAGAGCTGAACCGCGCAGCAGTCGGTGGCTGACTGCTAGTCGGTCGGGCCCCACCCGGATCTCCGGGTGGGGCCCGTTCGCGTTTTCCGGGGGCGCCCGGGCCGGTGTGCGGGTGCGTCTTAGGGAGTAGCGGCGGCGGCCCGGCGGCCCTGTTCGAGTGCGGGTTCAACTGCGGAAAGTGGTGTGATCAGGGGCTCATCCCATTTTTATGGGTCTTTTAGGACAGAACACCTAGCGTGGACGGAGTTGCCCACGGGCCCACCCGCCCCGCACGCTAGGCAGTTTCCGCTTGATGCGTCTTCATGCTGCTTCCTCCGCCCTCCCCGCCGCCGCACCCGGCCGGCTCGCCGCCCTCGGTCGGTTCTGCCGTCGCCACCGGCGCTGGGTGCTGGCGTTCTGGCTGGTCGTGCTCGCCCTCGGGGTCCTGATCGGGGGTCGGGTCTTCGAGAGCTCGGTCGCCCACACCGCCTCCGGCGGGGCCGAATCGGCCCGCGGCGCCGCGGTGGTCACGGCCGCCGACCCGGCGGCCGGTGACATCACCGCCGTGGTCGGCGGCCGCCCCGTGGACACCCCCGAGGTGCGCCAGGCGGTCACCGCCGCGGCCCAGGACGTCGCCGGGATGCCCGGGGTCCTCTCGGTGGCCGACTACTACCAGGGCGGCCCGCAGGCGGGGGCGCTGAAGGCCCAGGACGGCAACGGCAGCCTGGTCACCGTGCGGATGGCGGACGGCTCCACCGCCAAGGAGCAGGACGCGGTGGCCAAGCGGCTGGGCGCGGTGTCCGCGCCGGGCACCAAGGTCGCCGTCGGCGGCGACCTGGTGGTCCAGCAGCAGGTCAAGGCGCAGACCCAGTCCGACACCACCTTCGGCGAGGTGGTCACGCTGCCGCTCACCCTGGTCGTCATGGTGCTGGTCTTCGGCGGGCTGGCCGCGGCCGGCCTGCCGGTGATCGGCGCGGTCGGCTCGGTGGGCGGCGCGCTGCTGGCGATGTTCGGCTTCAGCCGGATCATGGACCTGGACACCTCGGTGCTGCCGATCGCCACCGTGCTGGGCCTGGGACTGTCGATCGACTACGCGCTGCTGATGGTCAACCGGTTCCGCGAGGAGCGCGGTGCCGGGGTGGCGCTGGTGGCCGCGATCGAGCGGACCGCGGCCACCGCGGGGCGCACGGTGGCGTTCTCCGGGCTGACCGTGGCGGTCGCGCTCAGCGGCCTGTTCGTCTTCACCAGCCCGGTCTTCCGGGCGGTGGCCGCCGCCGGCGTGAGCGTGGTGGTGATCGCGGTGCTGGCGGCGCTCACCCTGGTGCCCGCGCTGCTCGGCTTCGTCGGCCACCGGATCAAGCCGCCCAAGCACCGCGAGCCGGACGAGGGCTTCTTCGCCCGCACGGTGCGCCGGGTGCAGCGCCGGGCGGTCCCGGTGGCGCTGGTCTGCGTCGCGCTGCTGATGGCGGCCGGTGCGCCGTTCCTGAGCGCCGAGATGCGCAGCACCGGCGCGGCCGCACTGCCCACCGGCTCCAGCGGGCGCCAGGTTGCCGAAACGATTCAGCACCAGTACCCGCAGGTCGCGCCGGCGCCGGTGACCGTGGTGGTCGAGGCCGGTGCGCAGGCGGCCCAGCAGTACGCGGACACCGTGGTGGCCGGGCTGCCGGGGGTGTCCGGGGTGCGCGCCGTGCAGCCGGTGACCGACCGGCTGAGCACCGTGGAGGTGCTGGTGCCCGGCGACCCGCAGGGCGGCCAGGCCAAGCACGTGGTCAACGAGCTGCGGGACCACCGCGGCGGGCTGACCACCTACGTGACCGGGGACGCGGCGGGGGTGGTGGACTTCCAGCACGAGCTGGCCGACCGGGGTCCGTGGGCGCTCGGGCTGGTGGCGGTCGGCACCCTGGTGCTGCTCTTCCTGATGACCGGCTCGGTGGTGATGCCGATCAAGGCGCTGGCGATGAACCTGCTGTCGCTGGGCGCCTCGCTCGGCGCGCTGACCCTGGTCTTCCAGCACGGCTGGTTCGCCGGCTGGCTCGGCTTCACGCCCACCGGCGGGCTGGAGACCTTCATCCCGGTGCTGGTCTTCGCCTTCGCGTTCGGGCTGTCGATGGACTACGAGGTCTTCCTGCTGGCCCGGATCAAGGAGTTGACCGACCAGGGCTACGGCTGCCGGCAGGCGGTGCAGCTGGGGCTGCAGCGCAGCGGTCGGATCATCACCTCGGCGGCGCTGCTGATGGTGATCGTCTTCGCCGGGTTCGCGGCCGGGCAGATGCTGATGGTCAAGGAGATGGGGATCGCGCTGGCGGTGGCGGTCGCGGTGGACGCCACGCTGGTCCGCTGCCTGCTGGTGCCGGCCACCATGACCTTCTTCGGCGAGTTCAACTGGTGGGCGCCGGCCCCGCTGAAGCGGCTGTACCGGCGCTACGGGCTGCGCGAGCACGTGGAGCTGCCGCCGACCGGGGTGCCGGCGGCCCGCCCGGTGCCGGTCGGGGCGAAGGCGCCGCTGGTGCCGGGACCGCGGCGGCGCTTCGCCCGGACCAAGACCGCGCCCGTCAGTGCCCGTTGACGCAGGCGTTGCCGAAGTCGGAGCCGAGCGCGCCGACCAGGTTGTCCGTGGTGCAGGCCGCGGCCGCGCCCGCGCCGGTGAGGATCAGGCCGACCAGGGCGGCGGTGAGCAGCAGCGAGGTGCGCAGCGAGGTCATCGGGAGGGGTCCTTCGTTCGCAGGGGAGTCGATGCCCTGCTCAACGCGCGAGCGGCCCGGAGGTGACTGGCTCACAGCCGCCGGGGCGGCGGGGTGATCCGGCGCACCAGGGTCAGCGCCTCGCCCAGGGTGCGCTGCTCCTCGGGGGTGAGCTGCTCGGCGATGGCGGTGGCCAGCCGGGCCTCGCGGCGGGTGCGCTGGTCGTGCAGGGTGGCGATGCCGGCCGGGGTGGCGTGCAGGACCAGTTTGCGCCCGTCGGTGGGGTGCGGCTCCTGGGTGATCAGGCCGGCCTGGAGCAGCTGGGAGACGGTGCGGGCCATCGACTGGTGGCGCACGTTCTGACGGTCCGCCAGCTCGGCGGTGGTGTGCGGCCCCTCGCGGACCAGCCAGCCCAGCGCGCCGGCCTGCGGCTGCGGCAGTACCGACTCCTCGGTCCGCAGGTGGCGCACCAGGTTGCCCAGTGCGCCGCGCAGGTCGGCGGCGAGCTGGTGCGGGTCGATCTCACTGCTGCTCATGGTCCTCATTCTAGTCATGCAGCCAAACTGTGCAGTTTGGCTGTACAGTCTTCCCATGCGACTGACCAAGTACGGGCACGCCTGCGTGCGGATCGAGAAGAACGGCACGGCCCTGGTGATCGACCCGGGGCTGTTCACGGACCAGGAGTCGGTGCGGGGGGCCGACGCGCTGCTGATCACCCACGAGCACTGGGACCACTTCGCCGAGGAGCGGGTGCGGGTCGCCCTGCAGGCCGACCCGGCGCTGCGGGTCTGGACCAACCGGGCGGTGGCCGAGCAGCTGATCGGCTTCGGGCCGCGGGTCGCCGCGGTCGGCGACGGGGACGCCTTCGAGGTGGGCGGCATCGGGGTATCGGTGCACGGCGAGTGGCACGCGCCGATCCACCCGGACGTGCCCCGGGTGACCAACGTGGGCTTCCTGGTGGACGGGACGCTCTTCCACCCGGGCGACGCACTGACCCTGCCGGAGCAGCCGGTGGACACCCTGATGGTGCCGCTGGCCGGGCCGTGGACCAGGACCGGCGACCTGGTCGACTACCTGCGCGAGGTGCGGCCGGCCCGGGCGCTGGGCATGCACGAGGCGATGCTGAGCGAGATCGGGCTGAAGCTCGTCGGGGAGAACTGGTTGGGCGCCAACGGGCCGGGCACCGGGACGGACTACGGGTACCTGGCGGCCGGCGAGTCGCTGGAGTTGACCGGCGAGTAGCGGGCCAGCCATCCTGCCGCCATGCGGAAGATCGGACTGACGGGTGGCATCGGGGCCGGCAAGAGCGCGGTCTCCGAGTTGCTGGTGGCGCACGGCGCGGTGCTGGTGGACTCGGACCGGATCGCGCGCGAGGTGGTCGCGCCCGGCACGCCGGGACTGGCGGCCGTGGTGGCCGAGTTCGGTCCGGGCGTGCTGGCGGCGGACGGCAGCCTGGACCGGCCGGCCCTGGGCGCGGTGGTCTTCGCCGACCCCGAGCGGCTGCAGGCGCTGAACGCGATCGTGCACCCGCTGGTCCGGGCCCGTTCGGCGGAGCTGGAGGCGGCCGCGGCGCCGGACGCGGTGGTGGTGCACGACGTGCCGCTGCTGGCCGAGAACGGGCTGGCGCCGCTGTACGACCGGGTGGTCGTGGTCGACGCGAGCGAGCCGGTCCGGCTGGAGCGGCTGACCCGGCTGCGCGGCATGACCGAGGCCGAGGCCCGCTCCCGGATGGCCGCCCAGGCCACCCGGGAGCAGCGGCTGGCCGTGGCCGACCTGGTGGTGGAGAACAACGGGACCCGCGCGGAGCTGGAGCAGCGGGTCGAGGAGCTGTGGGAGCGGCTGACGCGGTCCTGACGGACCGTCAGCGGGCCCGGCGGGGAAGCAGTTTGCGCGCGCCCGGGCCCTCGGCGCCCTGCACGTCCTGCGGGTTGTACAGGCCGCACCGCTCCAGCGAGAGGCAGCCGCAGCCGACGCACCCGTCCAGGCGGTTGCGCAGCCGCTGCAGGTCGGCGATCTGCTCGTCGATCCGGTCCTGCCAGGTGGCCGCCACCGGCCGCCACTCGGCCTGGGTGGGCGCGCGGTCCGGCGGCAGCGCGGCCAGCGTGGCCGCCACCTCGTCCAGCGAGAGGCCCACGGTCTGGGCCGCCCGGACGAAGGCGATCCGGCGCAGCGCGTGCCGCTGGTAGCGGCGTTGCCCGCCGGCGGTGCGTTCGGCGTGGATCAGCCCCAGCTCCTCGTAGTAGCGCAGGGCGGAGGCGGCCACCCCGCTGCGGGCGGCGAGTTCACCGATGGTCAGGACGGCGGAGAGCATGGTCCGATCCTACGGTTGACTTCAAGTCGACTTGAAGTTGCACGCTACTGCCCATGACCACGAGCTACGCGGACCTGCCCGCACTGATGAGCCGGATGACCGGCGCCGAGAAGCACGGCCCGGCCGCGCTCTCCACCCTGGACGCGCTCTGGGTGCTCTACGACCGGGTGCTGCGCGGCACCCCGCAGGACCCGGACCGGGACCGCTTCCTGCTCTCCAAGGGCCACGGCCCGATGGCCTACTACGCGGTGCTGGCGGCCAAGGGCCTGCTGCCCGAGGAGTGGCTGGACGGCTTCGGCGGCTACGACTCGCCGCTGGGCCACCACCCGGACCGGACGCTGATCCCGGCGGCCGAGATCGGCTCCGGCTCGCTGGGCCACGGCCTGCCGCTGGCCGTCGGCACCGCGCTCGGCCTGCGGGCCACCGGCACCGCCGCCGCCGTCTGGACGCTGATCGGCGACGCCGAGTTCGACGAGGGCTCCAACCACGAGGCGCTCGCCTACGCCGGCGCCCTGGGCCTGGACAGCCTGCACGCCATCGTGATCGACAACACCTCCGCCACCCACGCCTGGACCGGCGGCATCGCGGCCCGGTTCGCCGCGCACAACTGGTCCACCGCGACCGTGGACGGCCACGACCACCGGGCGCTGTACGAGGCGTACACCGCCGTGCACCCGGGCCGGCCGCACGCCGTCGTCGCCCGCGTCGAGCCCAAGAACTGACACCGCGAAACCAACAGGGGGACACCCACCGTGGACACCATGCGCGAACGCTTCAGCACCGTCACCGCCGAACTGCTCGACCAGGACCCGCGCACCGCCCTGGTGCTCGCGGACATCGGCGCCACCCCGTTCGAGGAGGCGCAGCGCCGCCACCCCGACCGGGTGCTCAACGTGGGCATCCGCGAGCAGCTGATGATCGGCGTCACCGGCGGCCTCGCACTGGCCGGCCTGCGCCCGATCGCGCACACCTTCGCCAGCTTCCTGATCGAGCGCCCGTTCGAGCAGATCAAGCTCGACCTCGGCCACCAGGGGGTCGGCGCCGTCCTGGTCAGCGCGCTGGGCTCGTACGACTGGCCGACCGGCGGACGCACCCACATGTCCCCGGGCGACGTGGCACTGCTGGACACCCTGCCCGACTGGACGGTGCACGTGCCGGGCCACCCCGACGAGGCCGAGACGCTGCTGCGGCACGCGGTGGCCGACGGCGACAGCCTGGTGTACGTGCGGCTGTCGGCGCACCGGAACGGCGCGGCCCAGCCGGTCGAGCCGGGCCGGTTCCTGACCCTGCGCCAGGGCGGCCGGGGCACCGTGCTGGCGGTCGGCCCGATGCTGGACGCGGTGCTGGCCGCCACCGAGGGGCTCGACCTGACCGTGCTCTACGCCGCCTCGGTGCGCCCCTTCGACGCCGCCGCGCTGCGCGCCGCCGGCCACACCGACGTGGTGCTGGTCGAGCCCTACCTGGCCGGCACCTCCAACGACGAGGCCCACCAGGCGCTGGCCGACCTGCCGCACCGGGTGCTCGGGCTCGGCGTCCCCCGCGCCGAGCACCGCCACTACGGGACCATGGACGACCACCTGCGGGCCTACGGCCTGGACGCGGCCGGCCTGCGGGCCCGGATCACCGCCTTCGTCCCGCAGTGACCCGTCAGTCCGTCATGACGGCGCAGGACCGCGCGCCCAGCTCCCGGGCCGTCAGCACGCCCCAGTGCGCCACCGGCCGGCCCGGTGGCAGCTCGGTGGGCTTGTCGGCGAAGTTCACCGTGATCCGGAACCGCCCGCGGTGCACGGTGACCTCGGACGGGCCGGCGTCCACCCGGACCGCGCCCAGGTCGCCGTCGGTCAGCTCCGGGTGCTCGCGCCGCAGCCGGATCAAGGTGCGGTACCAGGCCAGCAGCTCGGCGTGCCGGCCGGACCGCGGCTCGGTCCAGTCCAGCGTGGAGGCGAGCACGGTGGCCGGCGCCTGCGGGTCGGGCACCTCCTCGGCCGTCCAGCCGTAGGCGGCGAACTCGCGGCGCCGCCCCTGGCGGACCGCCTCCGCCAGGCCGGGGTCGGTGTGGTCGGTGAAGTACTGCCAAGGCGTGGACGCGCCCCACTCCTCGCCCATGAAGAGCATCGGGGTGAACGGCGAGGTGAGCACCAGCGGCGCGGTCAGCGCCAGCTGCTCCAGGGTGAGCCGGTCGCCGATCGCCCGGTTGCCGACCTGGTCGTGGGTCTGGGCGTAGCCGAGCAGCCGGTGCGCCGGCACCGGCGGGAACGGGCGGCCGTGGTGGCGGCCGCGGAACGAGGACCAGGTGCCGTCGTGGAACCAGCCCCGGGTCAGCGTGCGGGCCAGCGCGGCGGTCGGGTCGGCCCCGAAGTCCGCGTAGTACCCCTGTGCCTCGCCGGTGACGGCGGCGTGCAGCGCGTGGTGGAAGTCGTCGCTCCACTGCGCGGTCAGTCCGTAGCCGCCGGCCTGCACCGGATCGGTGTGGCGGGGGTTGTTCAGGTCCGACTCGCCGATCAGGAAGAGCGGGCGGCCGGTGGCGGCGGCCAGGGAGGCCACCGACCGGCTGAGCTCCTCCAGGACGTGCACGGCCCGGTCGTCCGCCAGCGCGTGCACCGCGTCCAGCCGCAGGCCGTCGATCCGGTAGTCGCGCAGCCAGGCCAGCGCGCTGCCGATCAGGTAGGCGCGCACCTCGTCCGAGCCGGGCGCGTCCAGGTTCACCGCCGAGCCCCACGGGGTGTGGTGCCGGTCGGTGAAGTAGGGGCCGAACTGCGGCAGGTAGTTGCCGGCGGGGCCCAGGTGGTTGTGCACCACGTCCAGGATCACGCCCAGGCCCTTGCGGTGCGCCGCGTCCACGAAGCGCTTGAGCCCGTCGGGGCCGCCGTAGGGCTCGTGCACCGCCCACAGCGAGACGCCGTCGTAGCCCCAGCCGTGCCGGCCGGGGAACGGGCAGACCGGCAGCAGCTCGACGAAGTCGACGCCGAGCTCGACCAGGTGGTCCAGGCGCTCGATCGCCCCCTCGAAGGTGCCGGCCGGGGTGAAGGTGCCCACGTGCAGCTCGTAGACCACCGAGCCCGGCAGCGCGCGGCCGCTCCAGCCGGTCTCGGACCAGCGGAAGGCGGCATGGTCGACCAGCCGGCTCGCGCCGTCGGGACCGTGCGGCTGCCGGGCCGAGCGCGGATCGGGCAGCGGCGGCCCGCTGTCCAGCCGGAAGGCGTAGTCCTGCCCGGCGGGGGCCTCGCCGCGCCACCAGCCGCCGGCCCCGGCGGTCAGCGGGTGGCGCACCCCGTCCACCTCGACCTCGACGAGCTCGCGCGCGTGCGGTGCCCAGACCTCGTACGTCATCCGTCCTCCCGGAGCAGTAGGGCGACCGTGTCCACCACACCGGTGAACTGACGGCCGGTCAGCAGGTCGCGCCAGCGGCCCGGCAGGTCGAGGGTGGCCGGGGTGCCGCGCCGGGCGAGGGCGTAGGGCAGTCTGGTCACCGCGACGGCCAGGTCGGGGCCGCGCCGGAACGCCACCAGGTGCTCCTCGGCGGGCAGCTGCTGGTACTCGCCGAGCGGGCGCGGCAGGCGCAGCGCGGTGCGGGTCAGGTCGAGCTTGCGGCGGGCGAACGGCGCGAGCCCGGACTCCGGCACGGCGAAGTCCACCGGCGCCCGGTTGTCCGGGTCGACCAGCGTGTACAGCGGCTTCTCGCCGCCCTGGTAGAGGTCCGGCACCCCGGGCATGGTCAGGTGCAGCAGGGTGGCGGCCAGGCTGTTGGACTGCGCGAACGGCTCCAGGAAGGCGACGAACCGTTCGATCCGCCGGTGCAGCTCGGCATCGGCCAGGACCGCACGGGCGTAGTCGGCCAGCTGCGCCTCGTAGACCTGGTCGGGGGAGGTCCAGTTGGTGGCCAGCTTCGCCTCGCGCACCGACTTCAGCAGCACCCCGACCAGCCGCTCCGGCTCGATCGGCCAGGCCGCCACCAGGGTCTGCCAGAGCAGCCACTCGGCGTTGCGGTCCGGCAGGCCGCCGGCCCGCTCGGACCAGGCGGTGCACTCGGCCGCCCACAGCTCCGGCAGCTCGGCCAGCACCGCCAGCCGGGCCCGGGCGTCCGCGCTGCGCTTGGTGTCGTGGGTGGAGAGCGCGGTCATGGTCAGCGGCCAGTCCCGCTGCATCGACTCGCACCAGCAGTGGAAGTCCACCACCGAGATGCCCGGGTGGGCCGGGTCGCCACCCACCTCGTTGACGCTCAGCAGCGGGTGCCAGCGGTAGAAGGCGGTGTCCTCCACGCCCTTGGCGGCCACCGCCGAGGCGGTCTGGGCGAACCGGGTGCGGAACTCGTCCTTGGCGCGGCTGGCGCCCAGGTGGCCCTGGGTGAGCAGTTCGACGAACTGCCGGGTCGACTCCGGGGTCACTATGGTCCGCTCGGCCGGGAAGGGGTAGGGCCGGTAGACCGTGTAGTGGGTGAAGAGGTCGCAGAGCGCGGCGCGCACCGCCTGCGGCTCGTGGTCGGCCAGCTCCGGCTCCTCGGCGCCGATCCGCTCGGCGATCCGGACCAGCCGGTTCAGCTCGGCGGCCAGCTCGCCGTGCGGGGCGGTCATCTCGGCCCGGCCCTGCCGGGCCGCCTCGGTGGCGGTGGTGTCCGTCCCGGTGTACTCGCCGTAGAGCTCGGTGAGCCGGTGCACCCCGGCGCCGTCGGTGAGCACCGCGCCGATGTGGCGCAGGGCGTCGTACCCGGTGGTGCCGGCGCACGGCCAGTCGGCGGGCAGCCGTTCCAGGCCGGCCAGGATCTTCTCCACCACCACGTAGGCGTCACCGCTCGCCTCGGCCAGGCAGCGCAGGTAGCCGCGCGGGTCGGCCAGGCCGTCCGGGTGGTCCACCCGGAACCCGTCGAGCACCCCCTCGGCGTGCAGCCGCAGCAGCACCCCGTGGGTGGCCCGGAACACCTCCGGGTCCTCCACCCGCAGCGCGATCAGGTCGTTGATGGTGAAGAAGCGGCGGTAGTTGAGCTCGGTGTCGGCCAGCCGCCACCAGGCCAGCCGGTAGTGCTGACGGGTCAACAGCTCCGGCAGCGGCAGGTGCTCGGTGCCCGGGCGGAGCGGGAAGACGTGGTCGTAGTACCGCAGGGTGTCCTGGTCGACCTTCAACTGGTCCAGCACGGCGCCGAGTCGGTCGCCCAGCACCGGGAGCAGGATCCGCCCGCCCTGGGCGGCCCAGTCGATGTCGAACCAGTGCGCGTAGCGCGAGTGGCGGCCGTGCCGGAGCACGTCCCAGAGCGGGGTGTTGAGCCGTTCGGGGACCGGCACCGCCATGTGGTTGGGCACCACGTCGGCGAGCAGGCGCAGCCCGTGCCGCTGGGCGGTGGCGGCGAGCGAGCGCAAGGCCCGCTCGCCGCCCAGCTGTTCGCTGATCCTGGTGTGGTCGACGGTGTCGTACCCGTGGGTCGAGCCCGGCGTCGCCTCCAGCAGCGGGGACAGGTGCAGGTGGGACACCCCGAGTCCGGCCAGGTACGGGACGGCGGCTTCGGCGTCTGCGAGCGTGAACGAGGGCTGGAGTTGCAGCCGGTAGCTCGCCGTAGGTGGAGAGATCACATGCCATGCCTACCCGGTCGGCCGGGCCACTACGACCCGATTCGATCGGACGGCGCAGGACTGTGGCTTCTGCACCTTCGCCCGCCGGCTCACGCGGGCCGCTGGAGCACCAGCAGAGCGCGGTCGGCGAGCCAGATCCCGTCCCCCTCCTTGACCCGCTGTCCGGTCCCCGGGGTCGGGAGTGTCGCAAGCGTGGTGTCGACCACCACCTGCCACTGCTCGCCGTGGTCCTTGGGGACGGTGAACTGCAACGTCTCGTAGTGCGCGTTGAACATCAGCAGGAAGGAGTCGTCGGTGATCCGCCCGCCGCGCCGGTCCGGCTCGGAGATGGCCGCGCCGTTCAGGAAGACCGTCAGCGACTTCGCGTAACTGGTGCTCCAGTCCTGCTCGGTCATCTCCCCGCCGGCCGGGGTGAACCAGGCGATGTCGGTCAGCTCGTCCTGGGCGGTGGCCACCGGGCGGCCGCGGAAGAAGCGGCGGCGGCGGAAGACCGGGTGGTTGCGCCGCAGCCAGACCATGCCCTGGGTGAACTCCAGCAGGTCGGCGTCGCCGCCGGCCCAGTCCAGCCAGGAGAGCTCGTTGTCCTGGCAGTAGGCGTTGTTGTTGCCCAGCTGGGTGCGGCCCAGCTCGTCCCCGTGGGAGAGCATCGGCACGCCCTGGGAGAGCAGCAGGGTGGCGATGAAGTTGCGCTGCTGGCGGCGGCGCAGGGCGAGCACCTCCGGGTCCCGGGTGGGGCCCTCGGTGCCGCAGTTCCAGGAGCGGTTGAAGGACTCGCCGTCGCGGCTCTGCTCGCCGTTGGCCTCGTTGTGCTTGTCGTTGTAGGAGACCAGGTCGCGCAGGGTGAAGCCGTCGTGGCAGGTGACGAAGTTGATCGAGGCGATCGGGCGCCGGCCGTCGTGCTGGTAGAGGTCGGAGGAGCCGGTCAGCCGGGAGCCGAACTCGGCCAGCGTGGCGTTCTCGCCGCGCCACAGGTCGCGCACGGTGTCGCGGTACTTGCCGTTCCACTCCGTCCACAGCGGCGGGAAGTTGCCCACCTGGTAGCCGCCCTCGCCGACGTCCCACGGCTCGGCGATCAGCTTGGCCTGGGAGACCACCGGGTCCTGCTGGACCAGGTCGAAGAACGAGGACAGCCGGTCCACCTCGTGGAACTGGCGGGCCAGGGTGGCCGCCAGGTCGAACCGGAAGCCGTCCACGTGCATCTCGGTGACCCAGTAGCGCAGCGAGTCCATGATCAGCTGCAGCACGTGCGGGGAGCGCATCAGCAGGCTGTTGCCGGTGCCGGTGGTGTCCATGTAGTATCGCCGGTCGGCCGCCAGCCGGTAGTACGAGGCGTTGTCCAGCCCGCGCATGGAGAGCGTGGGGCCCAGGTGGTTGCCCTCGGCGGTGTGGTTGTAGACCACGTCCAGGATCACCTCGATCCCGGCCGCGTGCAGCGCCTTCACCATGGACTTGAACTCCTGCACCTGCTGCCCGCGGTCGCCGACCGAGGAGAAGGAGCCGTGCGGGGCGAAGAAGCCGACGGTGTTGTAGCCCCAGTAGTTCGACAGCCCCAGGTCGCGCAGCCGGTGGTCGCGGACGAACTGGTGCACCGGCATCAGCTCGATCGCGGTGATGCCGAGCTTGGCCAGGTGCTCGATCAGCGCCGGGTGGGCGAGCGCCGCGTAGGTGCCGCGGATCTCCTCCGGGATGCCCGGGTGGCGCCGGGTGAGGCCCTTGACGTGCGCCTCGTAGATCACCGACCGGTGGTAGTCGGTGCGCGGCGGCCGGTCGTTGCCCCAGTCGAAGTACGGGTTGATGACCACCGAGTGCATGGTGTGCGGGCCGGAGTCGAGGTCGTTCCGGCGCTCGGGCGCGCCGAAGTGGTAGCCGTACACCGACTCGTCCCAGTCGATGGTGCCGCTCATCGCCTTGGCGTAGGGGTCCAGCAGCAGCTTGGCGCTGTTGTGGCGCTGGCCGCGCGCCGGATCGTACGGGCCGTGCACCCGGAAGCCGTACCGCTGACCTGGCTGGATGCCCGGCAGGTAGGCGTGGCGGACGAACGCGTCGGTCTCGCGCAGCTCGACCGCGCGTTCGACGCCGTCCGGTCCGAGCAGGCACAGCTCGATCCGGTCGGCGCTCTCGGAGAACACCGCGAAGTTGGTGCCCACCCCGTCGTAGGTGGCACCCAACGGGTACGGCTGCCCTGGCCAGACCTGCATATAGCCTCAACTTCCCTGGTGTCGCGAGGAGCTGATGCTCCTTCGGGGAAACGTTGGCGCACCGCTGGCTGCGGTATGCCCGGAGAGACGCGGAGCATGTCTGATCCGGGCCTCGTGGTGACGCGCGGCGCACTGCCGGTCGACACTCTGTCAAGTGGCATCGTTGCCGCTTCCCCGCCGATCTGATGCCCAATCGGGCCGCATTCGCCCGAACGGGTGTCCAGTGGAACACTTCTGACTTCCGTTGTGGTCAGGCAGTACCCTTGATCGTCACGTCGCCTCCGTTCGGGGAGGGGCGGCCGAGAGGTGAGGTAGCGGATGGGCATCTTTGTCGGTGGCGGCCCCGCCGACGAGTGGCCCCAGGGGTCCGGCCCGGCGGCCCGCACCGAAGCGCCCACCGTGGTGCTCGGCCCGCCCGGCGGCGGCCGGCTGATCCCGGCCCAGTCCGGCGGCGACCCGGGCACCCCCGGCTGGAGCCCCGAGCAGTGGCAGCAGGCCTACCAGCGGGTCCGGCTCACCGGGCGGGCCTACGTCTGGCTCAACCTGGTCGAGCAGCGCCTGCGCTCCCTGCTGGACGAACTGCTGCGACCGGTCTACGCCCCCGCGCACGGCGCGGACTGGGTGACGGCGGCGGCCGGCCCGGTCGGCGAGGAGTGGGTGCGCCGGGCCGCCGCGGTGCGCGAGGTGAGCCGGCGCAAGGGGTACCTGCTGGACCCGGACGACGACGACCCGCTGGTCTTCCTGACCCTGCCCCAGCTGCGCGAACTGATGGTGCAGCACTGGCCCTGCTTCGAGCCGTACCTGGACGACCGCCGGGAGATCGAGCTGGCGCTCGACGAGCTGGAGGTCGCCCGGCACGTGGTCTCCCGCAACCGGAGCCTGTCGGCCACCGTGCTGGCGCAGACCGAGCGGGCCGCCGCCCGGGTGCTCGGCCTGCTGGACGGCCGTCCGGCCCAGGCCGTCGGCCTGCCCGCCGACGTCATCGAGGAGCTGGTGGCCGGCCGGTACGCGGACGTGGCCGCGGTGCACGCCGACCGGGTCCGGCTGCAGCGCGACCTGCCGGTCGAGGACCTGCTGGAGGGGGCCCGCCGGCTGGACGCGCTCGGCATCGGGCTGGGCATGCTCTGCCAGAACTTCACCGGCAAGCGGCTGGTGCGGCTGGCGACCGAGGGCTGCCGGGTCCGGCTGCTCTTCCTCAACCCGGCCAGCAGCGCGGTCCGTCGGCGCGAGCGCGAGCTGGGGCTGGGGCGCGGCGAGCTGTCCCGCTCGATCGAGATGAACATCATGCACGTGCGCCGGGTCCGGGCCCGGCTGCGCGACCAGGGCGGCTTCGAGATCCGGGTCTTCGACGAGACCCCGCGGTTCACCGCCTACCTGGTCGAGGGGGCCCGGCTGCCGGGCTCCCGCCGGCGCACCGGCGACCTCGGGGTGGTGCAGCCCTACCTGCGCCGGGCACGCGGGATCGAGTCCCCGGCGCTGGTGCTGCGGGCCGCGCCGATCGGTCCGGAGGACGGCGAGCCGGGTCTGCTGGAGGTCTACCGCGAGGAGTTCGAGGGGGTCTGGGCCGATTCGCGGTCCGTCAGCTGACACATCCTCTGGGGTTAGCTAAGGCTTGGCTAACTTGTGACCGACCCCCCGTGGACGGCGTTTTCCGGCCCTAGGTAAGGTATGCCTAAGCTAAGCGCGATCGCGCTAGCGATCACGCACGCCTAGGGGAGTTCAGCACCCATGTGGGACGACGCTTTTCCAAGCTTTCTGATCGGGCTCAGGGAGGGCCTGGAGGCCGGACTCATCGTCTCGATCCTGGTCGCCACCCTGGTCCGCTCGGACCAGAAGGGCCGGCTCCCGCAGGTCTGGACGGGGGTGCTGGCCGCGATCGCGCTGGCGCTCAGCTTCGGCGCCGTGCTCACCTTCACCGCCGCGAACCTGTCCGGCACCGCGCAGGAGGCCTTCGGCGGCACGCTCAGCGTGATCGCGGTGGCCTTCGTCACCGGCATGGTCTTCTGGATGCGCCGCTCGGCCCGCCACCTCTCCTCGGAGATCCGGGAGAAGGTCACCGCGGCGCTGGCCATGGGCAGCGGGATGCTGGTCGTCACCAGCTTCCTGGCGGTGGGTCGGGAGGGCCTGGAGACCTCGCTCTTCCTGTGGACCACCGCCCGCTCGGCGGGTGAGGCCACCGGTCCGGCGATCGGCGCCGCGGTCGGCCTGGTGCTGGCCTCCGGGCTCTGCTGGGGCCTGTACCGCCGGGTGCTGAGGATCAACCTGACGAAGTTCTTCACCGCCACCGGCATCGTGCTGGTCGTGATCGCCGCCGGGGTGCTCAGCTACGGGCTGCGCGACCTGCAGGAGGGCGGCGTGCTGCCCGGGGCGCACACCTACGCCTTCGACCTGAGCGGGTCGCTGGACGCCGGCTCCTGGTACGCGACGCTGGTGCAGGGCGTGTTCAACCTGACCGTCACCATGACCTGGCTGCAGGTGGTGGGCTACGTCGGCTACCTGGCCGTGGTGATGACCCTGTTCGTGCGGGGCCTGCGGGTCGCGGCGCCGAAGCCGGCCCCGGCCGCCGAGGTCGCGGCGGCCGAGGGCGCCGAGGAGGGCACCGCGGCCGAGGAGGCCGTCGGCGCCGCGCCGCGCCGCAACCGCTGGCTGCTGCCCGCCGCCCTGGTCGCCGTCCCGGCGGTGCTGGCCACCGCGGTGATCGCGGTGAGCGACGGCAAGCGGGCCGCCGCCGGCACCGTCACGGTCTCGGACGCCCAGGCCGACTGCGGCAAGGGCTTCAACACCCCGCAGCCGGGCCGGCAGACCTTCCAGATGCACAACGCCGGCAGCAAGACCTCCGAGGTGTACCTGGTCAACCCGGCCACCAACGCGGTCTACGGCGAGATCGAGGGCCTGGCCCCCGGCACCACCCGCCCGCTCACCGCCACCATCGGCAGCGGCGACCTGGCCTGGCGCTGCGTGCCCACCGGCGGCGACGCGGTCACCTCGGCCAGCGTGCACGTCAGCGGCGGGCAGGCGGTCAAGGCGGTGCTCCCGGTCTCCGAGGACGACCTGAAGGGCCCGCTCGACCAGTACAAGGCGTACGTGAACGGCGGCCTGGCCGAGCTGCTGACGCTGACCCAGAAGCTGCAGGCCGACGTGCACGGCGGCGACCTGGCCGCGGCCCGGGCCGACTGGCTCACCGCCCACCTCAAGTACTCCTCGCTGGGCGCCGCCTACGGCACCTTCGCCGACCTGGACAAGAAGATCAACGGCCGGGCCGACGGCCTGCCGGACGGCGTCGCCGACAAGGACTTCACCGGGTTCCACCGGGTCGAGTACGGCCTGTGGCACGGTCAGGGCGCCGCCGACCTGACCCCGGCCGCCGACCAGCTGACCGCCGACGTGGCCGACCTGGTGCAGAAGTTCCCCGGCCAGGACTTCGACCCGACCGACCTGCCGCTGCGCACCCACGAGATCCTGGAGAACACCCTCCAGTTCGAGCTCACCGGCGACACCGACGAGGGCAGCGGCACCAACCTGGCCACCGCGCAGGCCAACACGGCCGGCACCCGCGAGCTGCTGACGGTGCTCCAGCCGCTGATCGAGCAGCGCAGCCCCGAGCTGCTGGCCACCGTGAACGCCGGGATGAAGCGCCTGGGCGACCTGCTCGCGGCCGCCCACCGGGCGGACGGCAGCTGGACCCCGGTGCAGCAGCTGGACGCCAGGACCCGGATGCAGCTCAACGGCACCACCGGGCAGCTGCTGGAAGACCTCGCCCCGATCCCCGACCTGCTTGAGATCCGGAAGTCCGCCTGATGACCGAGAACACCACTCCCGTGACGCGCGACGCCGCCGCCGGCTCCTGCCCCTTCCCGCACCGGGCGGCGGCCGCCGCGGCCGAGGCGGCCGGCTGCCCGGCCGCGCCCGCCCGGCGCAGCTTCCTCGGCACCGCCCTCGGGGTCGGTGCGGCCGGCGCCGCGCTGGCCGGCGGTGCCTTCGCCCTCGGCGGCGGCCCGCAGCCGGCCGCCGCGGCGGACGCGAAGGGCGCCGACGCGGTGGTCCCGTTCCACGGCGAGCACCAGGCCGGGATCCTGACCCCGCAGCAGATGTCCGCGATGTTCGTCTCCTTCGACGTGATCGCCCCCGACCGCCCGGCGCTGGAGCAGCTCTTCCACACGCTGACCGAGCGGATCCGGTTCCTCACCGCCGGCGGCACCCCGCCGGACCTGGGCGTGGGCGCCCCGCCGGCCGACAACGGGATCCTCGGCCCGACCGTGCCCAGCGACAACCTGACCGTGACGGTCGGCGTCGGGGCCTCGCTCTTCGACGAGCGCTACGGGCTGGCCAAGGCCAAGCCGGTCAAGCTCGGCCCGATGAAGACCTTCCCCAACGACAACCTGCAGGCCGACGAGCTGCACGGCGACCTGTCGCTGCAGATCTGCGCCAACAGCCAGGACACCGTGCTGCACGCGCTGCGCGACATCGCCCGGCACACCCGCGGCGCGATGCAGGTCAAGTGGCGCATCGACGGCTTCCAGAGCGCCCCGCGCCCGGCCGGCGCGCAGCGCAACCTGCTCGGCTTCAAGGACGGCATCGTCAACCCCGACGTCAAGTCCGGCCGGGAGATGGACCGGCTGGTCTGGGTCAAGGACGGGGCGGGCGAGCCGGCCTGGGCCACCGGCGGCAGCTACCAGGTGATCCGGATCATCCGGATGCTGGTGGAGTTCTGGGACCGGGTCTCGCTGGCCGAGCAGGAGAAGATGTTCGGCCGCCGCAAGGACACCGGGGCCCCGCTGGACGGCGCCAACGAGAACGACGCGCCGGACTACGCCAAGGACCCGGACGGCAAGGCGATCCCGCTGGACGCGCACATCCGGCTGGCCAACCCGCGCGACGCCAAGACCGACGACTCGCGGATCCTGCGCCGCGGCTACAACTACGACCGGGGCGTCGACAAG
This sequence comes from Kitasatospora sp. NPDC058965, assembly GCF_042741245.1. Classification (NCBI taxonomy): domain Bacteria; kingdom Bacillati; phylum Actinomycetota; class Actinomycetes; order Kitasatosporales; family Streptomycetaceae; genus Kitasatospora; species Kitasatospora sp. NPDC058965. The sequence continues at coordinate 8,310 of NZ_JBHYKG010000018.1, read as the reverse complement.
GTCGGCAACCTGGACATGGGCCTGGCCTTCTGCTGCTACCAGCAGGACGTCACCCGGCAGTTCGAGGCCACCCAGACCCGGCTCATCGACGAGCCGCTGGTGGACTACATCTCGCCGACCGGCGGCGGCTACTTCTTCGTGCTGCCGGGCGTGCGGGACGCGAACGACTGGCTCGGCCGCTCGCTGTTCGCCGCCGCCTGAGGCCGCGTCGGGCCGGTGCGGCCGGCCGGTAGCACGCCGCTCCGGGGCCCTGGTCGGGGGCCCGGGGGCGGCGTTGTCACAGGCAGCCGCGATGATGGGTCCCGACCGAGCGAGCTGCGAACGGAAGGCGCCGGTGATGAGTGAGGCGAGCTGGGCCAGCGGACCGCTGGCGGCGTTCGACCTGGAGACCACCGGGACGGACGTCGAGCGGGACCGGATCGTCACGGCCGCCCTGGTCGTGATCGACCACCCGGGCGCCGCGCCGCGCAGCCGCGGCTGGCTGCTGGACCCGGGGGTGGCGATACCCGAGGCGGCCGCCGCGATCCACGGCATCTCCACCGAGCAGGCCCGGGCCCAGGGCGCCCCGGCCGCCGCGGGGGTGGCCGAGATCACCGCGGCGGTGGCCGGCACGCTGGCCGCCGGCGTCCCACTGGTGATCATGAACGCCCGGTACGACCTGTCGCTGCTGGACCGCGAGTGCCGCCGACACGGCGTCAGTCCGCTGTCGGCGCGGCTGGGCGGGGTGCCCTCGCCGGTGATCGACCCGCTGGTGCTGGACAAGAACCTGGACCGCTACCGCAAGGGCAAGCGCAACCTGCGGGCGCTCTGCGAGCACTACGGGGTGCCGCTGGACCACGCGCACGAGGCCGCGGCGGACGCGGTGGCCGCCGCCGGGGTGGCGCGCCGGCTGGGCGAGCTCTTCCCGCTGGCCGGCGCGGTCTCGCCGGCCGAGCTGCACGAGCTGCAGGTGCGGGCCGCGGCCGAGCAGGCGGCCTCCTTCGAGCGGTACCTGCGCCGCACCTACGACCCGGGGGCCGAGGTGACGCCGGCCTGGCCGGTGATCCCGTTCGCCGCGGCCTGACCCGCCGTCAGACGGACGCCCCGCCGGGGCGGACCGGGTCCGGCCCGGGCTCAGACCGCGGGGAAGGCGAAGGTGTAGCCCTGCTGCACCAGCCAGGGCAGCAGCTGCGCGAGCGCGGCCACGGTCTGGCTGCGGTCGCCGCCGCCGTCGTGCATCAGGATGATGCCGCCGGGGTGCAGCTCCTGCTTGGCGGTGGCCAGGATCCGGTCCGCGCCGGGCCGGGACCAGTCGCGGGTGTCCACGGTCCAGCCCAGCGGGCGCATCCCGTCCTGCACGGCGATCTGCCGGTTGTCGGCACTGAAGTCACCGCCGGGCGCGCGGAACCAGCTGACCTGGGTGCCCGGGCCGCCGGCCTGCACGATCATGTCCTTGGCCGCGGTGACCTCGTAGACCTGCCGGTCGTGCGGCAGCGTGTGCATCGGCTGCGGGTGGTGCACGGTGTGGTCGCACAGGCGGTGGCCGTCGGCCAGGATCCGCTGCACCAGCGCCGGGTTGGCGGCGGCCTGCGGGCCGATCTCGCAGAAGGTGGCCTTGGCGCCGTACTGCGCCAGCAGGTCGAGGATCTGACCGGTCGCCGGGCCCGGGCCGTCGTCGAAGGTGAGCGCCACGGTCCTGCCGTCGGCCGGTCCGGCCGCGGTGGAGTAGACGATCGAGGTGCCGGGCTGGTCGGGGGCCGGGATCGGGGCCGCCGCCGTGGTGGCGGGGGAGGACGGGGTGCGGCTCGGGCCCGGCGCGGGGGTGCCGGCGGTCGTCGGACCGCGGCTCGGTGCGGGCGGACCGGGGTGGGTGCCGCTGCTGCTCGGACTACTGCTCGGACTACTGCTCGGACCGCTGCTGGGACTGCTGCTCGGGCCGTGTCCCGGGTCGGTGCTCGAACCGGTGCTCGCGCTGCTGCCGGCCGTCGTGCCGGCGCCGGCCTGTGCCGTGGGCTGGGCGCCCTGGGCGGCGCCGCAGGCGCAGGCGAGGGCCAGCGAGAGCACGGCCGCGCAGCCGGCGACGGCGCGGCGCAGGGTGCGGCGGTTGCCGGCAGTCGACATGCGGCAGCTCCTCACGTGGTACCAGCCGCCCGGAGTGGTCGCGGCTGCTCCCTACGACGATGGCCGTTCGGCCGACAGTTCCGAAACGATGAAAGTATCTTGAGACCTTTCTCACCCGGCTCTCAGGAGCCCGGGTCAGAGTGCGTGCCACCGGCCCGGCCGGCCCGGTTCGCGCAGGTCGGCCACCCGGCGCCGGAACTCGGCCAGCGCCGCCGCGCTGCCCGGCACCTGCTGGGCGACCCAGGCGGTGGCCGCGGTCTCCCGGGCCGCGCGCAGCACCGCCCAGCCGGCCCACTCGCGCACGTCCCAGCCGTAGCCGCGGACGAAGGCCCGGTACTCCTCCTCCGGCACCCCGTAGCGGTGGTGGGAGAGCGCCAGCACCACCAGGTCGTGCTCGCGCAGGTCGTCCGCCACCGTCTCCAGGTCCAGCAGGATCGGGCCGTGCGGGCCGAGGTGGACGTTGCGCGGCAGTGCGTCGCCGTGGATCACCCCGGGAGGCAGCACCGGCACCAGGGCGGCGACGGCCGCGGACTGCTCGGCCGCCAGCCGCCGCAGGTAGTCGGCGTCGGCCGGGTCCAGGTGGCCCTCGGCGGCCCGCAGCCAGCGCGGCACCGGGGCCAGCAGGTCGCGGGCGGGCAGCGCGGTCGGCGGGGCGGGCAGCAGGTGCAGGGCGCGCAGCAGCGGGCCGAGGTCGCGGGCGGTGGCCGGGCGCACGGGCGGCGCGAGGCGGTGCCAGAAGCTGACCGGGTGCCCCTGGGCCAGCACCAGGGCGGAGTCGGGCTGGTCGGTCACCCCGTCGGCCGGGCGGACCACCGGGATGCCGGAGGCGTCCAGCCAGCGGGCCACCCGCAGTTCGCGGGACGCGCGGTCGGCCAGCGCCGGGTCGCGGCCGACCTTGACCACCAGGGCCGGGTCGGCGAGGTCGAAGACCGCGTTCTCGCCCAGCGCCAGCAGCCGGGCACGGGCGGGCTCGGGCAGCGCGGCGCGGGCACAGGCCAGGGCGAGCAGCTGCCGCGCCCTCGCCTCGTCGAAGATCTGCATGCCGACGAACGTACCGGCCGCCCCCCGGGAATCCGGGGGACGGCCGGTACGGACGTGACGCCGTGTCAGCGGGCCCCGGCGACCGGGGCCGGGGTCAGGCCTCGACCCGGCGGTGGCGCGGGCCGGCCAGCGGGAGGTCGGTCGCGGTCGGCTCGGTGGCCGCCGGGGTGATCGGCGGCACCGGCACCTCGTGCTCCAGCCTCGGCAGCCAGTTCAGCCAGCGCGGCAGGTACCAGTTGCGCTCGCCCAGCAGGCTCATCGCCGAGGGCAGCAGCACGCCGCGGATGATCGTGGCGTCGATCAGCACCGCGACCGCCAGGCCCACGCCCATCTGCTTCATGGACTGCATCGACAGGGTGCCGAAGACCGCGAAGACCGCCACCATGATGATCGCCGCGCTGGTCACCACCCCGGCGGTGGAGCGGATCCCGTGGGCCACCGCGGCCCGGGTGGGCAGGCCCCGGTCGTGCGCCTCCTTGATCCGGGAGACCACGAACACGTGGTAGTCCATGCTCAGGCCGAAGAGGATCACGAAGAGGAAGAGCGGCACCCAGGACTCCACCGCGCCCACCCCGGCGGTGCCCAGCAGCGAGGCGCCCACCCCGTGCTGGAAGACCAGGGTCAGCACGCCGTAGGCCGCGCCCACCGAGAGCAGGTTGAGCACCACCGCGGTGGCCGCGATGCCCAGCGAGCGGAACGAGGCGAGCATCAGGACGAAGGCGAAGACCACCACGAAGGCGAAGACCGGCAGCATGCTGGAGGTCATCTTCGCGTTGAAGTCGTGCGAGCCGGCCGTGTTGCCGGTCACCGGCGCCTCGGTGCCGGGGACCTTGAGCAGGGTGTTCGGGATCACGTCGTGGCGCAGCGCGTCGAGTGCGGCCACGCTGGTGGCGTCGTTGCCGCTGCCGTTGAGCGGGACGGCGATGGTGGCGACGTTGGCCTGCGGGTAGGGGGTGACCTCGATCGGGCCGTGCATCCGGCCGGTGGCCAGTGCCCGGGTCTGGAAGTCGGTGATCGCCTGCTTCATCGCGGGGGAGCCGAGGTCGCCGGTCCTGACCACCACGACCGCGGGGGCGGGGCTGCCGGGGAACGCGGCCTCGATCCGCTCCGAGGTCTGCACCAGCGCGTTGCCCTTGGGCAGGGTCTGGTTGAAGGTCAGGTTGGCGGTGTGCATGGTGAGCAGCGGGGCGGACAGCGCCAGCAGCAGGCCGCCGGCCAGCACGGTGGCCGCCAGCGGGCGGCGCAGCACCGGGGTGAGCACGGCGTTCCAGACCCGGCTGCCGGCGGCGGGGTCCTTGGCCTTGAGCTTGTGCAGGAACGGCACCCGGCCCTTGTCCACCCGGTCGCCGAGCATCGACAGCAGCGCGGGCAGCACGGTGAGCGAGCCGAGCACCGCGGTGACCACCACGACGATGGTGGCGTAGCTCATCGCCTGGAAGTCGGCGATCCCGGTGAGGAACATGCCGGCCATGGCGACCACCACGGTGACCCCGGAGACCAGCACCGCCCGGCCGGAGGTGGCGGCGGCCAGCTGGAGCGCGGTGGCGGCGTCCCGTCCGGCAGCCCGCTCCTCGCGCTCGCGGCGCAGGTAGAAGAGGCAGTAGTCGACGCCGACCGCCAGGCCCACCAGCAGCATCACCGAGCTGGCGTCGTTGCTGGTGTGCAGGAAGGAGCTGCTCAGTGCGACCAGGCCACCGGCCGCCATGAACGCGGTGAGCGCCAGACCTACCGGCAGCACGGCGGCGACCACGGCGCCGAAGGCGATCAGCAGGATGCCCAGGGCGAGCGGGACGGCGGTCCACTCGGCGCTGGCGAAGTCGTTCTTGAACTGGTCCTGGATCCACTTGCCGGCGGTGGCCTCGCCGAACTCCTCGACGGTCAGGGAGGGGTTGGCCTTCTGCACCCCGGCGACCGCGTCCAGGGTCTTGGTGACCTTGGTGGTGGCGTCGTCCTTGGCGCCGGGCAGGTTGAACTGGACCAGGGCGGAGTGCCGGTCGGCGGAGATCGCCTTGGTGTCGTAGGGCGAGCGGACGTCGGCGGCCTGGCCGGTGCCGTTGATCGCGGCCACCACCTGGGTCACCGCCTGCTGGAAGGCGGGGTCGTCGGCGGTGAGGGTGCCGCTCTGGACCAGGACGGTCTCGCCGGCCGGGGTCTTGATCCCGGCCTGGTCGAGGATGGTCGCGGCCCGGGAGACCTCGCCGGGTTGCTGCTCGGAGTCGGTGATCTGGTGGCTGCCGGCGGCGCCGCCTAGGAAGACGGCGAGGACGACGAAGAGGAGCCAGCCGAAGACGGCGGTCTTGCGGTGGCGGGCGCTCCAGGCGCCCATCGTGGCGGCCAGGCCAAGCTTCGGTGACCCTGGAGTGGATGGCACGGGAAGTCTCCCCCTGAGGACGCGACGGTGCGGGTCGCGGTGGTCGGCGGCGGCCCGGTGCTGCGCCCCGGGCTCGTAAAAGAGCCTAGGAAAAGCGCAGTTGACGAGTAATCCGGCCAGCGGGTGAGTGCACCCTGGGTCTGCCCCCAGGTGCGGGGTGGGGTTATCCCTACCGTGGGCTCCACCTTGGGTACCGGGTCGGATCCACCCTGAGGCGGAGAGATCTCCACCCGGGGGACGAGGCTCCTGCGCCCCTCGGCAGGTCAGGATGGTTCAGGGCAGTAGGAAGGCCCCTTAGGGGATCGTCGCGCGGGTCTTCGCGACCCCGGCGGAGCGGCCGTGGAGGTCACTTGCCGGTCGGCCAGTAAGTTCTCGTATGATGCTCCCTCCGACACTTTTACTTACCTGCCGACCGGCTAAGGCCCTCGGCCGAAGCCGTCAGCCGTCGCCCAGCGTCCCGTCCCCCTAGGGCTGCGGTGAACCATGCCAGGAGGCAAAACGAGCATGTTCCACCGAATCGGACAATTCGTTGTCAAGAGGGCGTGGTGGGTGATCGCCGGCTGGGTGATCGCCGCGATCGCCATCGTCGCCACGGCGCCGACCCTGACGGCACAGACGGACGAGAGCGCCTTCCTGCCGAAGAGCTACGAGTCCATCCGTGCGATGGACGTGCAGCAGAAGGCCTTCCCGGAGAACTTCACCCCCAGCGCGATGCTGCTCTTCGAGCGCACCGACGGCGGCCAGTTCACCGACGCCGACAAGGCGGCGATCCAGAAGGTCACCGACGGGCTCACCGCCGAGCACATCAAGTACGTCGACCAGATCCAGCCGGTCGACGCGCAGCACATCTCCAAGGACGGCAAGTACGGGCTGTCCCTGATCGGCTTCGACAAGAGCGCGCCGAAGCAGGGCCCCGAGACCGCCGACACCGCCAAGAAGCTGCGCGACGACGGCAAGACGCTGACCCAGGGCACCAACCTCAAGGTGCAGGTCGGCGGGCAGGCCGCGCAGAACCTCGACCAGCAGGACTCCTCGAAGCTGGCCAACGCGCTGATCGGCGTCGGCACCGTCGTCATCATCCTGCTGACGCTCTTCCTGATCTTCCGCAGCCCGCTGATCGCGTTCCTGCCGGTGGCCCTGATCGGCGTCTTCTCCATGGTGGCGAACGGGCTGATCGCGGACGCCAGCAAGCTCTTCGGCCTGCAGGCGGACTCCTCGGTCCAGGCGATCCTGATCGTGGTGCTCTTCGGTGTCGGCACCGACTACTTCCTCTTCCTGATCTTCCGCTACCGCGAGCGGCTGCGAGCCGGTGAGGACCGCCAGACGGCCATGGTCAACGCGGTCGGCCGGGTCGGCGAGGCGATCTCCTCGGCCGCCGGCGCCGTCATCGTGGCCTTCAGCGTCCTGGTCCTGTCCAGCCTCGGCATGTTCAAGGCGATGGGCCCCTCGCTGGCCATCGCGGTCGCCGTCACGGCGCTGGCCTCGGTCACCCTGGTCCCGGCCGTGCTCTCGAAGATCCCGGAGCGGGTGCTGTTCTGGGAGAAGGGCCTCGTCTACGCGTTCCGCAAGGTGGTCCTGCGCAAGCAGCCGACGCCGCGCACCAAGTGGCGGCTGGAGCCGACCGGCGCGACCTTCGCGAGGTTCGGCGCCACCGTGCAGCGCCGGCCGGGCCTGGTGGCCGCGGTCTCCGGCCTGATCCTGGTGGCCCTGGCGCTGGGTGCCACCGGTTACAAGGGCACCTTCGACCTGGCCTCGAGCTCCATGCCGAAGACCAAGGAGTCGATGGTCGTCCAGACCACCATGACGAGCGCCTTCTCGGCCGGCGCCGCCTCGCCGACCAGCGTGTACGTCAGCTCCGCCGACGGTGCCGCGCTGGACAAGGCGGGCTTCCCGGCCTACGTCGCGGCGCTGGGCCAGGTCCCCGGCGTCGGCCAGGTGGTGCCGCAGCCCAAGCTCAGCAGTGACGGCACCACCGCCAACTTCACGGTGATGCTCAAGGACGACCCGGCCTCGAACCGGGCGATCGACACCGTGGGCAAGCTGCGCACCGTCGCGCACGCCCAGGCGCCGCAGGGCAGCCAGGTCTACGTGGGTGGCCAGAGCGCCATCTACAAGGACATCGACACCGCGATGGCGCACGACTACTCGCTGGTCTTCCCGATCGCCGCGCTGCTGATCATGCTGATCCTCGGCCTGCTGCTGCGCAGCGTGGTGGCCCCGTGGTACCTGATGGCGGCGGTCGGCCTCGGCTTCGGCGCCACCGTCGGCGCCACCACCCTCGTGTTCCAGAACATGAAGGGTGAGCCCGGCCTGATGTTCATGCTGCCGATGTTCATCTACCTGTTCGTGGTCGCGATCGGCACCGACTACAACATCCTGATGATCGCCCGACTGCGGGAGGAGGCCCAGGAGGGCCGCAGCCCGCGCGCGGCGGCCAGCATGGCGCTGCGGCACGGCGGTCCGACCGTCGCGGCGGCCGGCGGCATCCTGGCGGCGACCTTCGCCACCATGTGCTTCGCCGGGAACACGCTGTTCAGCGAGATCGGCTTCTCGGTGGCCTTCGGCATCGCCGTCTCGGCCTTCGTGATGGCGATGTTCTTCACCCCGGCGCTGACCGCGCTGCTGGGCCGCAAGGCCTGGTGGCCGGGGCACCAGGGGCTGGCCGACCACGACGCGAGCCACGTGGTCGCGGGTTCCGCCGCCGCGGTGGAGGCGGAGCCGGCCGGGCGCCGCTGAGCGCGGGGCCGGTAGTGGGCGGCGGGGCGCCCCGGGGGCGCCGTCCCCGGGGGGCCCCGCCG
>NZ_JBHYKG010000017.1:0-51471 GCF_042741245.1 Kitasatospora sp. NPDC058965 | reverse complement strand
GCTCGCCGGCCGCCGCCAGCACCGGGCGCACCGGTGCCGCGGCCACCGCCGCCCGCTCGCCGGCCCCGGCCGCCGGCGCCAGCCGGCCGATCCGGGACTGCGGCACCGCCGGGGCGTGCACGGGGCGCACCTCGGGCAGCGCGGCCGGGTCGGCCGAGGGGGCGGCCGGCAGCGCCGCCGCGGCCCGCTTGGCGGCCTGACGGCGCGCCAGGTGGTCGGCCTGGGCCTGGGCCAGCTCGGCCCGCCGCTCCAGGGCGCGCAGCGCGTTGGCCGCGCGCAGGTAGGTCACCGGGGTCACCGGGTGCTTGGGGCGGGCCGCCTCGATCGCCCGCTGGGCCGCCTCGGCCTCCTTGAGCGCCTGCTCGGCGGCCTGCACGGCGCGCTCCTTGAGCAGCCGGGCGATCTCGGTCTCCGCCTTGGCCAACCGGGACTTCTCCGCGGTGAGCCGCCGACCCAGCCGGGCCGCCCGCTCCTCGGCCACCTCGGCCGCGTACTCGGCCTCGGCGAGCTGCTCCTCGTACCGCTCCTCGTCGCGCAGCCGGCGCACCGCGGCGGTCTCCGCCGCGGCCTTGGCCGCCCGGTCGCGCTGGCGCAGCACCATGCCCAGGCCGAGCACGGCGAGCACCGCCGCCACGCCGACCGAGCGGACCACCACCTGGTCCGGACTGACCAGCAGTGCGGCGACCGCGGCCACCGTGAGGACCGCGGCCGCGGTGGGCGGCATGGCCCGGCCGATGAGCGAGGAGTGACGGTGGCGTCCGCGAGGCATGTGCAAGAAACTAGCGTGCGAATAGCGCGGCTGTCAGCCCGGGGTGACCCGTGGCGAAGCCCCCCAGCTCAGCGCCCACCCGCTGACGCGCGGTCAGCGCGCGGACGGGGCGGCGCCCTTGCCGGAGGAGTTGTTCCCGCCGTCCTCCGGCAGCTTGCAGACGTGCTGCAACCAGAGCGCCGCGGCGACCACGCCGGCCGCCGCCAGCACCGCCAGGCCCGCCGTGATCACGGCGGTGCGGTGCGCGTCGAAGTCCGGCAGGGTCAGCAGCTCGATGCCCAGCCCCGCGTAGATGCCGGCCACCACGGCCGACACCAGCGCGCTGGCCTGGCCCAGCACCACCGCCCGGGCCGCCATCAGCGGATCCACCCGCTTGGCGCCGGGCGCCCGCTCCCGCATCGCCTTCAGCCGGGACCGCAGCGAGAAGGCCACGGCCAGCAGGATCACCGCGATCACCGCCAGCACCACCGGCGCGGCGGTCGGCACCCCGGGCGGCGTGTCGAGCGAGTTCCACAGCTTGGCGCCGGCCCAGGCCAGCGCTCCGACGACCACGAAGATGCCCAGCAGCAGACGCAGGCGCAGCGGCTTCACTGGTTCGACGGTTCCCTTCTGGAGGCCGGCGGTCGTCCATCGCCGCCACGGCGCTTGATCGACTCTACTCCGGCAGGCGCAGCTGGATGTCGGTGCGGCGGTGGACGTCCTGCGCCTCGGCGCCGCCGAGGCCGGCGAGCAGATCCGCCACCTTTCCGTGGCCGGGCAGGTCGGCGTCCGGGTCCGCGTCCGACCACGGGGCCAGCACGAACGCCCGCTCGTGGGCGCGCGGGTGCGGCAGCAGCAGCACCGGGTCGTCGCTGAGCACGTCCTGGTAGCTGACGATGTCCACATCCAGGGTGCGGGCGCCCCAGCGCACGGTGCGCTTGCGGCCGAAGGCGTCCTCCACCGCGTTGGCCCGCTCCAGCAGGTCGCGCGGCGGCAGGGTGGTGCGCAGCAGCAGCACCGCGTTGAAGTAGGAGGGCTGGTCCTCCGGGCCGCCGACGGCGGCGGTCTCGAAGACGCCGGAGACCGCGGTGACCTTCACCCCGGGGGTGTCACCGAGCTCGTCCACCGCGCCCTGCAGGGTCTCCAGCCGGTTGCCCAGGTTGCTGCCCAGGGCCAGCACCGCGGTGCGCACCCGGGAGAGGGTGGCGTCCACGCTGTCCACCTGCGTCTGCAGGTCGAATGTGGTGGGCGAGGCGGTCGGGTCGCTCGTGGTCATACGCGGCTCCGGTGGATGGTGATGGTCACGTCGTCGAACGGCACGGTGATCGGGGCGTCGGGCTTGTGCACCGTGACCTCGACCTCCTCGACCGCCGCGTGCTTGAGGCACTGGTCGGCGATCCGCTGGGCCAGGGTCTCGATCAGGTCCACCGGCTCGCCGGCGATGATCGCGGTGACCTCCTCGGCGACGATCCCGTAGTGCGCCGTGCGGCTGAGGTCGTCGCCCGAGGCGGCGGGCCGGGTGTCCAGGTAGAGCACCAGGTCGACCACGAAGGTCTGCCCCTCGACCCGCTCCCGCTCGAAGACGCCGTGGTGTCCGCGGGCACGCAGGCCTCGCAGGGTGACGCGGTCCAGCACCTGAATCACTGCTCCTGATCGTGGCACGGCGAGCCCCGTCGCCCGTCGTCCGTCGAATCTACCTTCGCCACCGGACAGCTCCGTGCGGCGCCCTGCGATTCCCGGCCCGGCCGACTACTCCTCGTCCTCGTCGTCCCCGCTGGTCAGCACCGGGGAGCCGTGGTGCGACCAGAGCCGCCAGCCGTCCGCGGTGCGGCGGAACAGGTTGGTGGAGACCACCTTGCCGCCGACCAGCGGCCCCAGCTCGCCCTCCTCCTCGGACTCGCCGCCGGAGAGGATGTTCTCGGTGCAGGTGACCAGGGCCACGTCGCCCTGCACCTCGACCTCGACGTCGGTCAGGAAGAACTGGATGTACTCCGTGTTCATCATGATCAGCAGGTACGAGCGGGTCACCTGGGCCCGGCCGCGCAGCACCGGCCAGCCGGGGTGCACGCAGACCACGCCGGTCTTGTCGTCGGCGTCCGCCGCGGACAGCCAGACGTCCTCGACGGCCTCCAGGTCGCCGTTCTCCAGGGCCTCGTAGAGCCGCTGGTTCGCTGCCAGGACCGCCTCGCGGTCGGCTTCCAGGGCGGGGGCGCCGTTGCCCGACGGTCCCTTGCCCAACGTGCCGTCACCAGTCACGCCACCACCCACTTCCGTCGCTCAGCTCGGCCCGGCGGCCTGCCAGGCGGCCACCACCCGGACCGCGTCCGCGGTGCCGGCCACGTCGTGCACCCGGACCGCCCAGGCGCCCGCCCTGGCCGAGAGCACCGAGACCGCCGCCGTCGCGTCGTCCCGCTGCCGGGCCGGCCGCGGCTGACCGGTTTCCGGGTCGGCGAGCAGCGTACCCAGGAACCGCTTGCGCGATGCGGCCACCAGGACCGGGCGACCCAAGCCGGTCAGCGCGTCCAAACCTCCCAGCAGCGCCCAGTTGTGCTCGGTCGTCTTGGCGAAGCCCAGGCCGGGGTCCAGGATCAGCTGCTCCTCCTTGACCCCGGCGGCGAGCAGCGCCTCGATCCGCCCGGTCAGCTCGGTCACCACGTCGCGCACCACGTCGTCGTAGACGGCCAGCGCGTCCATGTCGGCGGACTGGCCGCGCCAGTGCATCACCACGAAGGGGGCACCGGAGTCGGCCACCACCCGGGCCATGTCGGGGTCGGCCAGGCCGCCGGAGACGTCGTTGACCAGCAGCGCGCCGGCCGCCAGCGCCTGCTCGGCGACGCTCGCCCGCATGGTGTCCACCGAGACCACCACCCCGGCGGCGGCCAGCTCGCGCACCACCGGCAGCACCCGGCGCAGCTCCTCCGCCTCGGTGACCCGCTGCGAACCGGGGCGGGTCGACTCACCGCCCACGTCCACCAGGTCCGCGCCCAGCCCGGTCAGCCGCAGGCCGTGCGCCACCGCGGCCCGCGGGTCCAGCCAGAGCCCGCCGTCGGAGAAGGAGTCGGGGGTGACGTTGACGACGCCCATCACGGCGCAGCGGTCGAGGGCGGGCAGGCCGGGCAGCGGGTTGTTCATGCGGCCATTATCGGCCGCCCGCCGCCCGACCCGCGTGCCCGCACCCGCGGCCTCAGGCCGCGGGGGCCACCTGGTCGGGGGTGCCGGCCGGCACCGCCATCAGGCCCTGGCGCTGGCGCCGGCGGCCGAACCGCGGCATGCCCAGCGTGATGAACGCCTCCGCCTGCATCGCCGCGAAGCCGATCCGCGGCAGGTCCCGGGTGTTCGGGTAGACCAGGAAGCGCGGCTCCCACTCGGGCTGGAACTTGGCGTTGAACTTGTACAGCGACTCGATCTGGAACCAGCGCGACAGGAAGACCAGCAGCCCCCGCCAGGCGCGCAGCACCGGACCGGCGCCGATCCGCTCGCCGCGGGCGAGCGCCGAGCGGAACATCGCGAAGTTCAGCGAGACCCGCCGCACCCCGAGGTTCGGCACCTCCTGCAGCGCCGCGACGATCAGCAGCTCGTTCAGGCCCGGGTCGGCCGCGCGGTCGCGGCGCATCAGCTCCAGCGAGATGCCGTCGCTGCCCCAGGGCACGAAGTGCAGCACCGCCTTGAGGTCGTCGCCCTCGGGTTCGCCCTCCTCCGGGGCCTTGTGGGCGGTGACCACCACGCAGTCGTCGTCACCCGTGTCGCCGAACCGGCCCAGCGCCATCGAGAAGCCGCGCTCGGTGTCGGTGCCGCGCCAGCGGGCCGCCGCGTCGCCGATCCGCAGCTTCTCCTCCAGCGTCAGGTCGCCGACCCGGCGGACCTGGCAGGAGTAGCCGTTGCGCTCGATCCGCTTGACCATCTGGCGCACGTTGCGCATCGCCCGGCCGGCCAGCGAGAAGGTGGACGCGTCCACGATCGCCTCGTCGCCCAGCTCCAGCGCGTCCAGGCCCGCCTCGCGGGTCCACACCTCGCCGCCGACCTCGCTGCAGCCCATCACGGCCGGCACCCAGGCGTGCTCGCGGGCGTGCGCCATGAAGACCTTGATCGCGCCGGGCCAGGCCTCGACGTCGCCGACCGGGTCGCCGGAGGCCAGCATCACGCCGGAGACCACCCGGTAGGAGATCGCCGCCTTGCCGGTGGGCGAGAAGAGCACGCTCTTGTCCCGGCGCAGCGCGAAGTAGCCCAGCGAGTCGCGGGCGCCGTGCCGCTCCAGCAGCGCGCGCACCCGGCCCTCGTCCTCGGCGGTCAGCTCCGGCTCGGGCTTGCCCGGGCGCAGCAGCAGGTAGGCGGTGGAGAAGGCGGTCAGCAGGCCCAGCCCGGCCAGCGAGTAGCCGACGGCGTCCGCGATCCGGTCCGGGTGGTAGTGCACCGGCCCGTCCAGGCCGAACAGGCCCCAGACCGTCTCGCGCGCCCGGGCCAGCAGGCTCGGCCGACCCATCTCGCGGGCCGGGTGGGCGCTGACGATCAGGAAGCCGAGGCCCAGGCTGATGCTGCCCATCACCACCAGGTTGAGCAGCGCCCGCCAGCGGGTGCGCGGGTCGGCCTTGGCGTAGAACTCGCGGCGGTGCACCAGCATCACCGCGAGCAGCACCAGCGAGACCACGGCCGGGCCCACCTGGTGCCAGCGCAGCACGTGCAGCGCGGCGCTGGCCGGCAGCAGCACGCAGACCATCCGCCAGGCGCGGCGCTTGCGGCGGCGCAGCGCGTGCGCCAGCAGCACCAGCAGGATCCCGATCAGCAGGGTCCCGGCGGTGGCCAGCGTGGTGGTCGTCCCGGGCAGCTGTCCCGCCCAGCTGTGCATCCTGGTGCGGCGCAGCTTGGGGAACACCCCGCTGAGGATGTCGACCAGACCGATCAGGAGGCAGGCGTAGCCCACCGCCCCCGGCAGCCAGGCGCGCGGCACGGCGGCGGCCTGGGAACGCAGCGTCTGGAGGCCCCGGCGGCGGGGCCCTCCCTGGGACGGCTCAGCGGACACGGGAACACTCATGGAAGCCCAGCGTAGAGGCTCCGGGCAGCTGCCCGGTCACCCTGGGGGACGAGCCGTCATGAACCATGATGCGTACTTCCTTCCCTTGACCAAGAGAACGTCAAGAGCGAGTAATCCGTGGACCACCAATGCCCGACCGGCCCTCCCGCGGCCCGGCCCGACCCCCGTGCTGGTGGCGACGCCGAAGTCTAGGGCTTTGGTTCCTGCGGGTGAAGCCGAGTCGCGCCCGCGCGATCGACCGTACCGCCCGCCGTTCGACTGGCGTTGCCCGTGTGGACAGCGGCGGCTCGGGTGGCCGCCCGCCGGTCCGTCTCCGATGATGGGTCAGCCGGACCCGCCGCGGCCGCGCCCGGCCCGTGCGGCGGGCCGCCTGACGCTCCGACAGCCCGTGCGGCGCTTGCCAAGGGGAGGCCCTGGGATGGAACTGACCAGCAGCCCGCTGGTGTACCTGGTGGCCGCCCTCGCCCTGCTGGCCCTGGTCGCCACGGTGCTCTGCTGGCCCCGGCTGGCCCGCCGCCGGCCGGTGCACCTGCTGGGCCGGGTCGGGCTGCTGACGCTCACTCAGCTGCTCGTGCTGGCGGTCTGCGGGCTCTCCCTGAACAACGCCTACGGCTTCTACTCCACTTGGCGGGACCTGCTGCAGCCGGGCGGCGGACAGCTCGCGCTGGCCCCCGCCGGGTCCGCCGGGCGCTCCGGCCCGCCGGTCGGCGACACCCTGGTGCGGCCCACCACCGAGGGCGGGCTCGACCAGGTGACCGACCTGCCGCAGGGCAGGCCGGAGGACGTGGGGCAGGTCACCTCCATCCGGGTGAGCGGCAAGGAGAGCGGCCTGAGCGACCAGATGTTCATCTACCTGCCACCCGAGTACTTCAACCCGAAGTACGCCCGGGAGCGGTTCCCGGTGCTGCTGACCCTGGGCGGCTACCCCGGGCAGGCGGTGCACCTGCTGAGCGAGCTGCACGCGCCGCAGACCGTCTGGGAGCTGCAGCGCACCGGCCGGATGGCGCCCACCGTGGTGGTGATGGCCCGCCCCACCGTCGCGGCCCCGCGCAACACCGAGTGCGTGGACGTGCCCGGCGGCCCGGCCACCGAGACCTGGTTCGCCAAGGACCTGCCGACCGCGCTGCGCTCCGCCTACCGGGTGAGCCGCTCGGCCGGTTCCTGGGGCGTCCTGGGGTACTCGACCGGCGGCAGCTGCGCCCTGCGGCTGGCCCTGCGCGACCCCGGCGCGTACGGGGCGGCGGCCGCGCTGCACGCCGACTACCAGGTGCAGGGCGACTGGAGCACCGGCGACCTGTTCGCCGGCAACCAGCAGCTGGCCCAGAGCTACGACCTGGGCTGGCGGCTGCACAACCTGCCGGTGCCGCGGGCCAGCCTGCTGGTGGTGAGCACCAGGACCGAGGAGGACTACGCCGCCACCCAGCAGTTCCTGGCCACCGCCACCGCGGCCGCCCGGGCCCACCCGGACCTGACGGTCGACTCGCTCTTCCTGCCCGACGGCGGCCACACCTTCGACACCTGGCGGCGCGAGCTGCCCGCCTCGCTGGAGTGGCTGAGCGACCACCTGCAGCCGGCCCCCGACCGGGAGCCGCGGACCGGCTGAGCGGGCCTCAGCGGCCGATGATGAGGCTCATCGCCTCGGCCCGGGTGGCGGGGTCGCGCAGCTGCCCGCGGACCGCCGAGGTGATGGTCTTGGCGCCGGGCTTGCGGATGCCGCGCATCGACATGCACATGTGCTCGCACTCGACGACCACGATGGCGCCGCGCGGCTCCAGGATGCGCATCAGCGAGTCGGCGACCTGGCTGGTCAGCCGCTCCTGCACCTGGGGGCGGCGGGCGAACACGTCCACCAGGCGGGCCAGCTTGGACAGGCCGGTGATCTTGCCGCTGGTCGACGGGATGTACCCGACGTGCGCGACGCCGTGGAACGGGACCAGGTGGTGCTCGCAGGTGCTGTACACCTCGATGTCCTTGACCAGCACCATCTCGTCGTGGCCGAGGTCGAAGGTCGTGGTCAGCACGTCCTCCGGCTGCTGGCGCAGGCCGGCGAATATCTCCTGGTAGGCGCGGGCGACCCGGGCCGGGGTGTCCAGCAGGCCCTCGCGGTCCGGGTCCTCGCCGACGGCGATCAGCAGTTCGCGGATCGCGTTCTCGGCCCGCTTCTGGTCGAAGGGTCCGACGGCGGCCTGGCCGTCGAGCGTCACCGGGTCGATCATGCGGGCCTCGCTAGGGTCTGGGTGAGGGTGGTGCCGGTCCGAGCAGCACGAATGCCGCGCCTCCAGGGTACAAACCCGGGAGGCGCGGCACTCATTCCGCCGGGGGCGGTCAGCTCTCGGTCGACTCGCCGGTGACCGGGGGGAGCTTCAGGGTGTCCATCGGACCGCTCTCCAGCGAGGCGGCCGCACCGTTGCTCAGCGCCAGCTCCTTGGGGGACTGGACCGGCGGACGGGTGGACGGGGTGCGGCGGGCCGAACCGGTCCAGGCCGGGCGGGCCGGGCGCTTCACCACGGGGGCGAAGATCTCGGCGACCTGCTCCTTGTTCAGGGTCTCCTTCTCCAGGAGCTCCAGGACCAGGTTGTCCAGCACGTCGCGGTTCTCGACCAGGATCTCCCACGCCTCGTTGTGGGCGTTCTCGATCAGCTTCTTGACCTCTTCGTCCACCAGCCCGGCGACCTCTTCCGAGTAGTCGCGCTGGTGACCCATCTCACGGCCGAGGAAGGGCTCGGAGTTGTCGCTGCCGAACTTGATCGCACCCAGGCGCTCGGTCATGCCGTACTGGGTCACCATCGCGCGGGCGGTGGCGGTGGCCTTCTCGATGTCGTTCGAGGCGCCGGTGGTCGGGTCGTGGAAGACCAGCTCCTCCGCCGCACGGCCGCCCAGCATGTAGGCGAGCTGGTCGAGCATCTCGTTGCGGGTGGTCGAGTACTTGTCCTCCTCCGGCAGCACCATGGTGTAGCCGAGGGCCCGGCCGCGGGACAGGATGGTGATCTTGTGCACCGGGTCGGCGTTCGGGGAGGCCGCCGCGACCAGGGCGTGGCCGCCCTCGTGGTACGCGGTGATCTTCTTCTCCTTGTCCGACATGATCCGGGTGCGCTTCTGCGGACCCGCCACCACGCGGTCGATCGCCTCGTCCAGGGTGGCGTTGTCGACCAGCTTCTTGTCGGAGCGGGCGGTCAGCAGCGCGGCCTCGTTGAGCACGTTCGCCAGGTCGGCACCGGTGAAGCCGGGGGTGCGCTTGGCGACGGCCTTGAGGTCGACGTCCGGCGCGACCGGCTTGCCCTTCTGGTGCACCTTGAGGATGTCCAGCCGACCCTGCAGGTCGGGGCGCTCGACCGCGATCTGCCGGTCGAAGCGGCCCGGGCGCAGCAGCGCCGGGTCCAGGATGTCCGGGCGGTTGGTCGCGGCGATCAGGATCACGCCGCCCTTGACGTCGAAGCCGTCCATCTCGACCAGCAGCTGGTTGAGGGTCTGCTCGCGCTCGTCGTGGCCACCGCCGAGACCCGCACCGCGGTGCCGGCCGACGGCGTCGATCTCGTCGACGAAGACGATCGCCGGGGCGTTCGCCTTGGCCTGCTCGAACAGGTCGCGGACCCGGGAGGCACCGACACCGACGAACATCTCGACGAAGTCCGAGCCGGAGATCGAGTAGAACGGCACGCCCGCCTCGCCCGCGACGGCGCGCGCGAGCAGGGTCTTGCCGGTTCCGGGCGGGCCGTAGAGCAGCACGCCCTTGGGGATCTTGGCGCCGACCGCCTGGAACTTGGCCGGCTCCTGCAGGAACTCCTTGATCTCGTGGAGCTCCTCCACCGCCTCGTCGGCACCGGCCACGTCGGCGAAGGTGGTCTTCGGGGTGTCCTTGGTCAGCAGCTTGGCCTTGGACTTGCCGAACTGCATGACCCGGGAGCCGCCGCCCTGCATCTGGTTCATCAGGAAGAGGAAGACCAGGACGATGATCACGATCGGCAGCATCGAGAGCAGCAGGCTGACGAAGGTCGACTGCTTCTCGGGGCTGACGGTGTAGCCCTGCGGGATGGTGCCCGCCGGCTGCTTGTCCATCGTCTCGGCCAGGTCCTTGCCCTGGTCGCCGATGTAGGAGGCCTGGAACTTGGAGCCCGAGGGGACCTTGCCGGAGCTGCCGGGCTGCAGCGACTGGCCGTCCTTGAGCTGGATCTTGATGGTCTGGGAGTCACCTGTGGTGAGCTGCGCCTGCTTGACCTGGCCATTATTGATCGCCGCGACCACCTGGCCGGTGTCTACCGTCTTGTAGCCGTTCGAGTCCGAAACGACGTTCATCAGCACAATGACGGCGACGACTGCCAGGAGGATCCATGCGATCGGCGCGCGGAAGTATCGCTTGACGTCCATCCATGCGGGGCGTTGCCGCCCCGTCCCTCCTGCCACTCAACGGCACCGCCCGGCCACGGCCGTCGGCGCATTCGATTTGTGCGAGCGCACCCCGCCCGGTTCCGGCCGAGCCGGTAGGAAGAGCGGGTAATTTGACCGTACAGCAGTGAAGCCGTGCTCCGGGGAAGCGCGGCGGTACGGCCTATCCAGTTGTCCGTCCGCCGACTCCAACGGGTGAAACCGGTGACGTGTTCCCCTGTGCGACGGGTTCGGCTCAGCCGCCGTACACGTGTGGGGCGAGCGTACCGATGAACGGCAGGTTGCGGAGCTTCTCCGCGTAGTCCAGGCCGTACCCGACGACGAACTCGTTGGGGATGTCGAAACCGACGTACTTGACGTCGATCTCGACCTTGGCCGCGTCCGGCTTGCGCAGCAGGGTGCAGACCTCGAGCGAGGCCGGGCCGCGCGAGCCCAGGTTGCCCAGCAGCCAGGACAGGGTCAGCCCGGAGTCGATGATGTCCTCGACGATCAGCACGTCGCGGCCGGCGATGTCGGTGTCCAGGTCCTTGAGGATCCGCACCACGCCGGAGGACTTGGTGCCCATCCCGTAGGAGGAGACCGCCATCCAGTCCATCGTCACCTGGGAGTGCAGGGCCCGGGCCAGGTCGGCCATGACCATCACGGCGCCCTTGAGGACGCCGACGATCAGCAGGTCCTTCCCGGCGTAGTCCCGGTCGATCCGCTCGGCCAGCTCGGCCAGCTTGGCGTCGATCTCGTCCTTGCTGATGAGCACCTTCGCCAGGTCGGCGCCCATGTCCTTGTCGTCCACCGGGAATACGTCCTCAAGGGTTCGTGGTCCTGTGCCGGCGGTCAGTCGTTCCGCCGCCGAAACACCAGGTTGCCACACCGGCGGGTGACCTCGACTCCCCCGGGTAGCTGCAGCGGTCCCTGACCGCGCCAACCGGTGACCAGCAGGTCCACCGATTCCAGGTGCCGCGCGAACAGGTCGCCGGCCGGTGCGCCGGTGCGCAGCGCCGCCCGGCGCAGCACCCGGCGGCGCACCGCGCTGGGCAGTTCGGCCAGCCCGGCCACGGCGAGCGAGCGGGCGCCGTCCTGCGGATCGGCGCGGCCCAGCTCCAGCTCGGCCCGCTCGGCCCACTGGTCCAGCGCGTCGGCGTCGTCCCGGAACAGCCGGGCGGTGCGGGCCAGGGCCTCCACCACGCCGCCGCCCAGGTGCTTCTCCAGCACCGGCAGCACCTCGTGCCGGACCCGGGCGCGGGTGTAGGCGGGGTCCAGGTTGTGCGGGTCGTCCCAGACCGGGATGGACTGGGCGGCGCAGGCCTGCCGGGTGGCGGCCCGGTCCAGGTCGAGCAGCGGGCGGCGGTACCGGCCCTTGCGGCCCGGCATGCCGGCCAGCGAGCGGGCGCCGGAGCCGCGGGCCAGGCCCAGCAGCACGGTCTCGGCCTGGTCGTCGCGGGTGTGGCCGAGGAAGACGGCGATCGCCCGGTGGCGCTCGGCGGCCGCGTCCAGCGCCGCGTACCGGGCGTCCCGGGCGGCGGCCTCGGGGCCGCCCTGCCGGCCGACGTGCACCGGCACGGCCTCCACCGGGTCCAGGCCGAGGGCGCGCAGCCGCTCGGCGACCTGCTGGGCGCGCTCGGCGGAGCCCTCCTGCAGGCCGTGGTCCACCGTGACGGCGCCGACCCGCAGGCCGAGCTTGGGGGCTTCGAAGGCGGTGGCGGTGGCCAGCGCCATGGAGTCCGCGCCGCCGCTGACGGCGACCAGGACCAGCGGGGAGCCGGGGGCGGCCGGGGTGCGCGGCAGCCCGGACGGGTGCCGGCGGGCGTTGCCGATCAGCACGCCGGCGTGGCCGCCGACCGGGGCGGTGGCGGCGAGCGGCGCGGGGGCGGCGGGCGCGGGGACGACCGCCTGGGCAGTGGCCCGGGCGGTGGCGGGCAGCAGCGCGGGAGCGCCGGCCCGGGCGTGCTCGGCGACCAGGTCGAGCAGGGCGCGGCGGGCGGCCAGGCGTATCGCCGCGACGGCGGGGTGTGGGCCCATGGGGAGCTCCTGGGACGGGGAGGGACCGGGGGGACGACCACCGGGTGACCGGTCAGTCACGGATCGTCGCAGGCAGATCGTCTCAGACCGGCGGGCAGGGCCGGGGCGTCCGCGCCACCGGTACGACCACCGTCCCACGGACGGGTGAATGAAGAAACGTTCCCTCGCCCCACCCGCTCACTCGTCCGGGGGCTTGGGCTGGGACTGGCGTCCGACCCGGGCCACCCAGGCGGAGGGGTCGTGGATCTCCTCCTTGGTCGGCAGCGTGTTCGGCGAGGTCCACACCAGGTTGAGGCCGTCCATCCCGATCCGGTCCAGCACGCCGCGCACGAAGACCGCCCCGTCCTGGTACTGGCGCAGCTTGGCGTCCATCCCGAGCAGCCGGCGCAGCATCAGGTCGAGCCGGCCGGCGCCCTTGTCCCGGCGGCGCTGGAACTTCTCCCGGATCTCGGCCACGCTCGGCACCACGGCCGGGCCGACCCCGTCCATCACCACGTCGGCGTGGCCCTCCAGCAGCGACATCACCGCCGTCAGCCGGCCCAGGATCTCGCGCTGGTTGGGGGTCTGCACCACCTCCAGCAGGCTGCCGGAGCCGGCCGGACGCTCCCCCGGCGCCAGGGCCTCGCGCAGCCGCTCCAGCAGCGCGATCGGTTCCACGTCGGTCTCGCCCAGGAAGGCCTGCACCTCGGACTGCACGTGGTCGCGCAGCCAGGGCACGGCGCTGAACTGGGTGCGGTGGGCCTCCTCGTGCAGGCAGACCCAGAGCCGGAAGTCGTGCGGGTCGACGTCCAGCTCCCGCTCCACCTGGACGATGTTGGGCGCCACCAGCAGCAGCCGGCCCGGCGTGCCCGGCTGCTCGGCCGTCCGGGGCTGGTCGAAGAGTTCGGCCGGACTGTCCGGAGTCCGCGGCGCGCGCGGCTCGGCGGCGGCGAAGGTCTCGTACTGGCCGAGCACCTTGCCGGAGAGCAGCGCGAGCACGGCGCCGACCTCGACGCCGGTGAGCTTCTCGCCGAGCGTGCCGAGTACCTGGCCGCCGGGGGTCTCGGCCCGGCGGGCGGCCAGCTTGCGGGTGAGCGGGCGGATCACGGTGCGGAAGCCCGCCACGTTGGCCCGCACCCAGCCCGGCCGGTCCACCACCAGCACCGGGGCGGCGCCGTCGCCGCCGAGCCGGGCGGCGCGCATCCGGGTGTAGTCGCGCACGGCGTCCTCGGCGGTCAGCGCGTGGCGGCGCAGTTCGGCCACCACCTCGCGGGCCTCCTCACGGCTGACCTGCGGACCGGGCCGGGCCAGCCTGGTCGCGGTCGCGACCGCGAGGTTCCAGTCGACCATGTCCGTTCCGCCGCTCGCGCTCGTCATGAACTCACCGTACGTGCTCGGGTGCGTCCGGGGCAGCGCTTCGCGCCTTCAGCGGCAGCCGCAGGAGACCAGCTTCGAGACGATCCGGTCCACCGCGGCCCGGGTGTCGCCGGCCCCGCCCTTGGTCATCACCGCGAAGATCAGCAGCCGCCCGTCGGCGTCCACCACGGTGCCGGCCAGGGTGTTGATGCCGCTCAGGGTGCCGGTCTTGGCCCGCACCACGCCGGCCCCGTCGGCCGAGCCCTGCGGCGCGCTGAACCGCTTGTCCAGGGTGCCGGTGAGCCCGGCGATGGGCAGGCCGGTGAGCACCGGGCGCAACTGCGGGTGGTCCGGCGAGGCGGCCAGTGCCAGCAGGTCGGCCAGCACCACCGGCGGGATCGCGTTGTGCGGGTTGAGCCCGCTGGCGTCGTTCAGCGAGACGCCGGCCAGCGGCACGCCCAGCGAGCCGACGGTCTGGCTGACCGCGGCCCCGGCGCCCTCGTAGCTGGCCTGCTGGTGCGCGGCGATCGCCACCTGCCGGCCGACCGCCTCGGCCAGCGTGTTGTCGGAGTGCGTCAGCAGCCGCTCGACCAGCCGCGGCAGGGTCGGCGAGAACACCTGGCCGAGCCGGGCGGCGCCGGCCGGGGCCGGGCCCTCCTTCGGCTTGCCGTCCACCCGCACGCCCTGGGCGCCGAGCAGGTCGGCGAACCGGCCGGCGGCCTGCGCGGCCGGGTCGGCGACCCGGACCGGGGCCTCCACGTCGTCGGCCGGGTTGTTGCGGCCCTCGTCCGACATCAGCGCGGACATCGGGCCGATGTTGGTCCCGTCGTTGTTCTTGTGCGCGGCGGCGCCGGTGTACAGCGAGGTGTCGTAGGCGAGGTGGACCGTGGTCACCCCGGCCGCCTTGAGCGCGGCGGCGGTCTGCCCGGCCAGGTCGATCAGCGAGGCGGGGGCCGTCTCGGCGTCCACCGGCACGCCGCCGATCCGGATCTGGTCCTGCGGGAGCCCGGTCAGCGTGGGGTCGCCGCCGCCGACCAGCACGATGTCGGCCGGGGTGGCACCCTGCACCACCCTGGTGGCGATCCGGGTGTCCGCGGGCAGCAGGCTGAGCGCGGCCACCGAGGTGGCCAGCTTGGTGGTGGAGGCCGGGGTGGCCGGGGTCCCCTCGCCGGAGCCGAGCAGCAGCTTGCCGGTGCCGCCGTCGGCGATCGCGAAGGTGAGCGTGCCGAGCGCCTTGTCCTGGGTCAACTGGCCCAGCGCGGCCTGCAGTCCGGCCGCGGTGGGCAGGTCCTCGGTGCCACTGGTGACGGCGGGCTGCAGCACCGGGGGCGCGGCCGGGGCGGAGCCCGGTTGCGGGTGTGCCGGCGTGCTCCCCGCCAGCAGGGTGAACCCCGCCGTCGCGGCCACCACCGCCGCCCGGCCCCTGCGCGTGCCTGCCACTGCCCAACCCCTTTCCACAGCACTCCCTCCGGTAGGAGACACTGGGATTCTGTCAGTCCCTACTTTGGAGGCACCGTTGGAGTTCGACGTCACCATCGAGATCCCGAAGGGCTCCCGCAACAAGTACGAGGTCGACCATGAGTCCGGTCGCCTCCGCCTTGACCGGATGCTCTTCACCTCGACCCGTTACCCGGCCGACTACGGCTTCGTCGAGGGCACTCTCGGCGAGGACGGCGACCCGCTGGACGCACTGGTCATCCTGGACGAGCCGACCTTCCCCGGCTGCCTGATCAAGTGCCGCGCGATCGGCATGTTCAAGATGACCGACGAGGCGGGCGGCGACGACAAGCTGCTCTGCGTGCCGGCCACCGACCCGCGCTGGGAGCACCTGCGCGACATCCACCACGTGTCGGAGTTCGACCGCCTGGAGATCCAGCACTTCTTCGAGGTCTACAAGGACCTGGAGCCCGGCAAGTCGGTCGAGGGTGCCGAGTGGGTCGGCCGCCTGGAGGCGGAGACCGAGATCACCGCTTCGATCAAGCGCCTGGCCGAGTCCGGCGACGCCCACTGAGGCGCCTGACCGGGTCGGTGGGTGTGGCCACCGACCCGGCTCTCCTCCCCCGGTGAGGCCCCGTCAGACCACCGCGCGGACCTCGCCGACGACCTCCCCGCCGCCGTACAGCGGCGCGGCCGCCACCCGGGCCAGCGCCTCGGCCGGGTAGCCCAGCCGCACCAGCAGCGCCACCAGCACCGGGCCCAGGGCCCGCCCGTTGCCGTCCTCGATCTTGACGGCCAGCGCCCGCCCGTCCGGCAGCGCCACCGCCTGCACCGCCTCCGCGCCCGCCTTGGACAGCGCCCCGGGCAGCGCCCGCATCAGCCAGGTGTCCAGCCGCGCGGTGCCGGCCACGTACTGCGGGTGCGCCCGCATCGCGTCCGCCACCCGGCGCGGCGCCGAACCCGCGGGGGCCCGCAGCAGCCCGCGGAAGCCGCGGGCCAGGCCGACCAGCGAGACCGCCATCAGCGGCGCCCCGCAGCCGTCGGTGCCGACCGCCGCCACCGGCTCCCCGGTCGCCTCCTCCAGCGCCTCCCGCGCCAGCAGCTGGACCGGGTGCGCCGGGTCCAGGTAGTCCGCCGTGGTCCAGCCGCGCCCGGCGCTGGCGGCCAGCCAGCCGGCGTGCTTGCCGGAGCAGTTCATCAGCAGCGGCTCGCGCCCGCCGCCGGCGGCCAGGTGCCGCTCGGCCGAGTCGCGGTCCAGCGGCAGGTCCGGCGGGGTGCGCAGGTCGCCCGGCCCCAGCCCGGCGCCGGCCAGGATCGCCCGCACCCCGGCCAGGTGGAAGTCCTCGCCCGCGTGGCTGGCGGCGGCCAGCGCCAGCAGCTCGTCCGGCAGCTCCAGGCCGGCCCGCAGGGTGGCCACCGCCTGGAACGGCTTGTTGCTGGACCGCGGGAAGACCGGCTGCTCCGGGGTGCCCAGGGCCAGCTCCACCGAGCCGTCCGGGGCCAGCAGCACCAGCGACCCGCGGTGGTACCCCTCGACGAAGCCGGACCGGACCACCTCCGCCAGGACCGGGGCCGGGGCTATCGGGGTGCTGCTGTTCATCGGGATCCTCCGCTCAGTCGGCCAGCAGGTCCTCGACCCGCGCCTCGCCCTCACGGTAGCGCCGGGTGATCTCCGCGCTGCAGCCGTCCGCCGTCCGCTGCAGCGACTGCCGGCGCCCGGAGACCTCGCGCTCGTGCGCGGTGAGCCGGTCGAGCGCGGCCAGCAGCTCGGCCGAGGCGTGCGCGGCCAGGTCGGCCAGCTGCACGTCGCCCATCAGGGCGTCCGCCTGGGCCTGGTACTGCTCGCCGCGCGGCGTACCCAGGGTGACGTGCCGGGCCGACTGCCGGACGTTGGACGGGGTGTCGGCGAGGATCTGCGGCAGCTGGTGCAGCAGCGTGTCCGGGTGCGCGGGCCGGGGCCGGCCGGCCGGGGTGCGCCGGTCCAGGGTCCGGCGGTCCAGCTCGGCCCGCAGGATGTCCACCCGGCCCTGCAGCAGCCGGCGCAGGTACGAGAGGTCGGCCTCCTGCTCCTGGGCGTCCTTGCGGAGCAGGCGCAGTTCGTCCAGGCCCAGGCCCCGGATCCGCGGCAGCCCGGGCTCGGCGCCCGCCAGGCCCTCGCGGGGAATCCCGTTCGTCTCCATCGCCCAACCACCTGCATTCGCGTCCTGGTCCCACCCTTGCGCCCCCCGCTGCCGGGTGCACGCCTGACGGCCGCTCAGGGGTTCCCCGCCGGACCGCTTGCACCCACCCGGGCGAGCCGCCCCGACACGGACGTGCGAGCTGCGCGAACAGCCGTCCGCCACCGCCCGGTGCGGCCACCCTGGCATCGTGCCACCTGCCGACCGCCCCCGCCGCGCAGATGCACCCGTACGGCCGCCTGGCGAACGGGTATGGCTGATATCACCTGGCAGCGACCGCCAGTTGGGGCGCGTGCCGGCCGGCCGGGCGCCGGGGGGAGAATGGCCCGCATGCGAGCAGTGGTGCAGCGGGTGAGCGAGGCGGCCGTCACGGTGGCCGGGGAACGCGTCGGGGCGATCAGCGGCCCCGGCCTGTGCGTGCTGGTCGGGGTGACCCACGACGACACCCCCGCGCAGGCGGCCGCGCTGGCGCGCAAGCTCTGGTCGCTGCGGCTGTTCGAGGGCGGGGCCGGTGACGGTCCCGGCCGCGAGCTGTCCTGCTCGGACTTCGACGGACCGCTGCTGGTGATCAGTCAGTTCACCCTCTACGGCGACGCCCGCAAGGGCCGCCGCCCCACCTGGAACGCGGCCGCCCCGGGGCCGGTCGCCGAGCCGCTGGTGGCCGAGGTGGTCGAGCAGCTGCGCGCGCTCGGCGCCAAGGTGGAGACCGGCCGGTTCGGGGCGGACATGAAGGTGTCGCTGGTGAACGACGGTCCGTTCACCGTGCTGCTGGAGGTCTAGCGCCGGAGATCCGGCTAGGGCGCGACGACGACGTCCTGCGCGGCCGGCACCCCGCCGGCCCGCAGCTCGGCGTCGACCGGGGTGTTCCGCTTGACCAGGGCGAGCGCGATCGGGCCCAGCTCGTGGTGGCGGGCCGAAGAGGTCACGAAGCCCACCGCGCGCCCGGTCGGCTCGCTCGCCAGGTGCACCTCGGCGCCGTGCGGCGGCAGCACCTCCTCGGTGCCGTCCAGGTGCAGGAAGACCAGCCGGCGCGGCGGCTTGCCCAGGTTGTGCACCCGGGCCACCGTCTCCTGGCCGCGGTAGCAGCCCTTGTTCAGGTGCACCGCGGTGCGCAGCCAGTCCACCTCGTGCGGGATGGTGCGGTGGTCGGTCTCGAAGCCCAGCCGCGGGCGGTGCGCCTCGATGCGCAGCGCCTCGTACGCCCAGATACCGGCCGGACGGCCGAACTCCTTGACCTGCTCGGACAGTTCGGCGCGCGGCAGGAACAGGTCGCGGCCCCAGGGCAGTTCCCGCACCGCGGCGGCACCGGCGGCCGCGGCGGTGTGGCCGGCCGGCAGGTGCACCACGGCGAACTGCTCGGTGGCGTCGGCGACCTCCACCCGGTACATGAACCTCATCCGCTCCAGGTACGCCACCAGCTCGCCCTGGGTGCCCGGCTCGACGTGCGCCCAGCTGGTGGTGCCGTCGTCCACCAGGTAGAGGGCGTGCTCGACGTGTCCGTTCGGGGACAGGATCAGCGCCTCCGCCGCCTGCTGGGCGGGCAGTTCGCTGACGTGCTGGGTGAGCAGCAGGTGCAGCCAGGCCAGCCGGTCCGGGCCGGTCACGGTGACCACGCCGCGGTGCGAGAGGTCGGTGAAGGCGCGGCCGGCCGCCAGCTCGCGCTGTTCGCGGAAGAGGTCGCCGTAGTGGGCCGCGACGCCCTCGTCGGGCCCCTCGGCGGGGACGGCTCCGGGCAGGGACAGCAGCGGGCTCTTCATGCCCGCCAGCTTACGACTGCGGCCCGGACAGCTTCGCGGTGCAGTCGGCGCAGCGGCCGAAGATGGCGAAGTGCTTGAGGTCGGTGTCGAAGCCGTGCTGCTCGCGCAGGCTGTCGATGAGCGGGGCGGCGATCGCGGTGTCGGTCTCGGTCACCTGCTGGCAGTCCCGGCAGACCAGGTGCAGGTGGTGGTGCCGGCCGGCCAGGTGGTAGGTCGGCGCGCCGTGGCCCAGGTGGGCGTGCGAGACCAGCCCCAGCTCCTCCAGCAGCTCCAGGGTCCGGTAGACGGTGGAGATGTTGACGCCGCTGGCGGTCTGCCGGACCCGGACCAGGATCTCGTCCGGGGTCGCGTGGTCGAGCACGTCCACCGCCTCCAGCACCAGCTGGCGCTGCGGGGTGAGGCGGTAGCCGCGCTCGCGCAGGTCCGTCGACCAGGTCTCGCGCCAGTCGGCCGTGCCGTTGTTCACTGCGTTGCCGTCCCTAGTCCACGGCCCGGGGTCCACGGCCCGGGCACCCGGTTCAGCGGAAGAAGGCGATCCCGTCGTCCGGCAGGTCGTTGATGTCCTTGATCAGCTGCGCGGGGCTGAGCACCTTCTTCAGCTGCGCGGACATGTACGGGCGCAGCGGCACCTCGGGGGCGGCCTTCTCGCCGACCCAGAGCAGCTCCTCGTTGACGTAGCCGTACAGCCGCTTGCCGCCGCTGTAGGGGGCCGAGCCCTCGACCCGGGCGACCGCGTCGGTGGCCAGGTCGATCTGCGGCTTGCCGTCCGCGAGCCGGCCGTACCAGATCTCCACGGTGCCGTCGTCGCGCACCATCGAGACCTCGACCTCGCGCTCACCGCTGGTGCCGTGGTGGTTGCTGGTGATCCGCCAGAAGCCGTGCTCGTTCTCCAGCGGGCGGACCTTCTCGCCGTCGCTGTCGAGCACCCAGCTGCGGGAGCGGTACTCGATGAACGGGCGGCCGTCGTGCCGGAAGATCAGCTCCTGGCCGAAGTTGCACTTCTCCGTGCCGGGGAAGTCGTAGACGCCCGCGCCCTCCCAGGTACCGAGGAGGAAGGCCAGCGAAACGACGTCCTTGTGGAGGTCAGAGGGGATCTCGATCATGGTCCTGGTCGCGTTCGGGGGCAGTCGGACTATCCCTACGGTACTGGGAGAGGTCAGCGCTGGCCCTGGTACAGCTTCATGACCGAGAACGCGGCGAACCAGACAATGACGATCGACATGATCACCAGCAGAGCGGTGAAGAAGATTTCCAGGCCATTGTCCATGGGGGCGCTCCCGGCTCGACGGAGAAGTACGGACGTACGGTAACGGCGCGAGTCTATCGGGCACCGCCGGGGCCCACGCGGTGAGGCCCGCCACACGGCGGCCCGCGCAGCGCATAGGCTGACGGGGTGTCGAAGAAGCTGGTCATCAAGGTCACTGCCGGAGCCGATGCGCCGGAGCGGTGCTCGCAGGCGTTCACCGTCGCCACCGTGGCGGTCGCCAGCGGGGTCGAGGTCTCGCTCTGGCTGACCGGCGAGTCCTCCTGGTTCGCGCTGCCCGGCCGGGCCGCCGAGTTCGAGCTGCCGCACGCCGCCCCGCTGCCGGAGCTGCTGGCCACGCTGCTGGCCGCCGGCCAGGTGACGCTGTGCACCCAGTGCGCGGCGCGGCGCGGCATCGAGGCGGCCGACACGCTGCCCGGCGTCCGGATCGCCGGCGCCCAGGTCTTCGTCAGCGAGATCATGGCCGACGGCGTACAGGCGCTGGTCTACTGATCCTGCGGGCCGCGCGGCCCGCGGTCCGGGCGGTCACCGCCCGGCTCCCGGTCCGGCCGGTCGCGGTCGTGGCCGGGGCGGTCCCAGTCGGGGTCGTCCCAGCGCGGGTCCTGCCACCAGTCGTCCTCGGGGTCGCGCCGGTTGGCGAAGACGGCGGCCAGCGGCGGGATCACCATCGCCACCACGCACATCGCGATCGCGGCGCCCACCGAGAAGAAGCGCACCACGCCCCAGGCGAGGACGAACAGGGCCAGGCAGCCGCCCATCATCGCGAAGTAGTACCGGTGCCGGTTGCGCTGCTGCACACCACCACGGTAGAGCGACGAGCCCCTGCCTGGGCAGGGGCTCGTCGGTACTGCTCGCGCGTCGCGGGATCAGACCGCGATCGGGACCTCGGTCAGGGCGCCCTGGGAGGCGACCACCTTGCGGTCCACGGTCGCGCCGGGAACCAGCGCGCGCACGGTCCAGTTGCCCGGGGCCGCGAAGAAGCGGAACTGCCCGGTCGCCGAGGTGGGCACCTCCGCGGTGAACTCGCCGCCCTCGTTCAGCAGCCGGACGTAGCCGCTGACCGGCTCACCGTCGCGGGTCACCGAACCCTGGATGATCGTCTCGCTCGCCACGTCAACTCCTGCCAGGTCCGGGCCGCCGGCCTTCGCACCACACATGTCTGGATCTCCTTGCTTCTCGGTACGCCGCGGGACTCAGTTGGCGCCGAGCTCGATCGGGACGCCGACCAGGCTGCCGTACTCGGTCCAGGAGCCGTCGTAGTTGCGGACGTTCTCCTGGCCCAGCAGCTGGTGCAGCACGAACCAGGTGAGCGCGGAGCGCTCGCCGATCCGGCAGTAGGCGATGGTGTCCTTGGACAGGTCGACGCCCTCGGCGGCGTAGAGGGCGCGCAGCTCCTCGTCCGACTTGAAGGTGCCGTCGTCGTTGGCGTTCTTCGACCACGGGATGTTGCGGGCGCTCGGCACGTGGCCCGGGCGCTGCGACTGCTCCTGCGGGAGGTGGGCCGGGGCGAGCAGGCGGCCGGAGAACTCGTCGGGCGAGCGGACGTCGACCAGGTTGGCCGTGCCGATCGCGTTCACCACGTCGTCGCGGAAGGCGCGGATCGCGGTGTCCTGGGCCTGGGCCCGGTACGTGGTGGCCGCGCGGGCGGGGACCTCGGAGCCGTCGACCAGGTCGCGGGAGTCCAGCTCCCACTTCTTGCGGCCGCCGTCGAGCAGGCGCACGTCGCCGTGGCCGTACAGCTTGAAGTACCAGAAGGCGTAGGAGGCGAACCAGTTGTTGTTGCCGCCGTAGAGGACCACGGTGTCGTCGTTGGCGATGCCCTTGGCGCTGAGCAGCGCCTCGAAGCCGGCCTGGTCGACGAAGTCGCGGCGGACCGGGTCCTGGAGGTCCTGCTTCCAGTCGATCCGGACGGCGTTCTTGATGTGGTTCTTGTCGTACGCGGACGTGTCCTCGTCCACCTCGACGATGACAACCTTCGGGTCGTCCAGGTGGGCCTGGACCCAGTCGGCGTCGACCAGGACGTCGCTGCGGCTCATGTGATCTGTCTCCATCCGGGGGCGGTTGGCGGAAGGTCAGGCACCCGGGCGGCACGGACGCTCGCCCACTCTCCGGGATGATGTCCGGATAGTGGGACGAATCTGCGCGGCGCACGCCGGCGGGCAAGGGGATTCGGTGCTGGTTCCAGCGATCGGCCGCAGGCGGGAGATGCCTGGTCAGGCCGGGAGAAGGGGCGAGGCGGCGGGTCGATTCTGCCGGAGCGGGCCGCCGGTCAGCGCATTCGACACAGGCAGGCAGCCACGCGGCAGAGGTCTACCGCCCGCCGCTTGGTGAGATCTGCCTGTCGCTTCATGGGGACGATGCTAGGGACCGGGACGCGCCGCTGTCACCAGCGTATCGAATGGCGAGACCAGAACGCTCGCATGCTGGGATTTGACCCTGTCTTGCCCCGCGCCGACCCGGCGGAGCCCCCGGTCAGCTCGTCAGCTGGACCTTGCTGCCCTCGAAATCGAGCTCCAGGCCGTCCGGCTGCGGGACGACGCTCTTCAGGTTGAGGCCCACCGGCAGGCCCTGCAGGTCGAAGCTCTTGGAGCCGATGGCGCTGCTGATCGTGCCGCTCACGCCCGGCAGGCTGCCCACGCCCGGCAGGTCGCCGACGCTGTCGACCAGGATCCTGTTGCGGTCGGTGCGCAGCTTGACCGTGGTGGTCACCTTCTGGCCGAGCACCTGGTAGCCCACCTTGAGCAGGCCGGGGCCGCCGTACGCGAGGGAGGTGCGCGCGTCCAGGCCCATCAGCCGCTGCACCTCCTGGTACCCGATCCGGCCCGAGCCGCTGCCGGAGTCGACGGTGGCGCCGGTCAGGTTGTCGTCCACCTGGACCCCGTTCAGCTGGGCGGTGAAGTGCTCCAGCTGGAAGCTCTGGCCGCCGCCGCTGAGCTGCATCTGATCCGCCGCCAGGTGGACGCTGCCCAGCCGCTTGTCGACCAGGTCGGTCAGGAACGGGAAGTCGTCGATGGAGACCGACGGGCGCCCGGTGATCCCCTGACGGCCCGCCAGCTTGTCCGCGGCCCGGCCCTCGGCCATCGAGAGGGCGATCCGGTCGGCGCCCACCAGGAGTCCACCGAGCACACCGATCGCGACGGCTGCCTTGATCCAGATCCGCATCAGTACTCTCCCCGTCCGTTCACCTGTCGCCGGTACGACGATCTGACCGGAGGCTTGGTTCCTCGGGCCCCATCCGTCCCCCGGTCACCGGGCGCCGACCGGTCGGCGGCTCAGCCGCCGGCGAACGGCGGCAGCACCTCGACGGTGCCGCCCTCGGTCAGCCGGACCAGGGCCCGGTCCCGGCCGCCGACCGGCTCGCTGTCCACCAGGTAGGAGCAGATGTCCAGCAGGCGGACGAACGTCGCCCTGTCGGCGTGCCGCTCCTTGGCCTGGGCCAGCGCCTCGGCCAGGGTGGCGGCGCGGTACGGCTCCTCGGCGAGCCCCGCCGCGGACTTGGCGGCGGCCCAGTAGCGGATGGTCCCGGTCACCGCGGGGGAGGGTTCGGTGGTCGCGGTCATGGCGGCCCCTCTTCCTTGTGGTCTCGAAGGTGTACACGTGGGTGTGCCGGTCGCTGCCGTGCTCCATCATGGCGCGGAGCGCCGCTGGTCCGGAAAAACGCAGGCCGGCGGGGTCGCAGCCGGGGCGCACGGGCCCGACGCGAGGTTGATCACGTTGCGCACCCCCTTCGCCGACCCGCTGTGTTGGGCTATTCTCGGGGCGTGAGGGATCCGGGCAGAGTCGCCCCCGGGTCCTTTTGTGCTTTCAGGGCGCCGATACGGACGCCCTTGCGAGTGGTAGCCCACCCGCGCCGACCGCCGCACAACGAGGTGCACACCAGCGGAACGCGCGGCAGCCAGCCGGCCACGGAGAAGAAAAGGGGACGACCCGGGTATGAGTTCTCTCCTCCTGCTCACCAACGCACTGCAGCCATCGGCGGAGGTGTTGCCGGCCCTGGGTCTGCTGCTGCACCAGGTGCGGGTGGCGCCCGCCGAGGGCTCCGCCCTCGTCGACACCCCGAGCGCCGACGTGATACTGGTCGACGGCCGCCGCGACCTGCCGCAGATCCGTTCCCTCTGCCAGTTGCTGCGCTCCACCGGCGTCAGCGCGCCGCTCCTGCTGGTGGTCACCGAGGGCGGCCTGGCCGCCGTCACCGCCGAGTGGGGCATCGACGACGTGCTGCTCGACACCGCGGGGCCGGCCGAGGTGGAGGCCCGGCTGCGCCTGGCCATGGGCCGCCAGCAGCAGGCCGTGGTGGACGACAGCCCGATGGAGATCCGCAACGGCGACCTGTCGGTCGACGAGGCCACCTACTCCGCCAAGCTCAAGGGCCGGGTGCTCGACCTGACCTTCAAGGAGTTCGAGCTGCTCAAGTACCTCGCCCAGCACCCGGGCCGGGTCTTCACCCGGGCCCAGCTGCTGCAGGAGGTCTGGGGCTACGACTACTTCGGCGGCACCCGGACGGTGGACGTGCACGTGCGGCGGCTGCGGGCCAAGCTCGGCGTCGAACACGAACAGCTCATCGGCACCGTGCGCAACGTCGGCTACCGGTTCGTCGTCCCCTCGCAGGCGGACAAGGGCGACCGGGCGGCCGCCGAACAGCCGGTGGGCAGCGCGCACGAGGCCTGATCGAGACCGGGTCCGGGATGGTACCGGGCCCGGCCCGCCTGCTCGTGCACAAACACGCGTAGACTCCCCCCGTGGCCAAGGTGACGCGCGACGATGTAGCCCGACTGGCTGGGACCTCGACCGCGGTCGTCAGCTATGTGATCAACGACGGTCCCCGGCCGGTGGCGCCGGCGACCCGGGAGAAGGTGCTCGCCGCGATCGAGCAGCTCGGGTACCGCCCGAACAGCGTCGCGCAGGCGATGGCCTCCCGGCGGACCAACCTGATCGGCATGATCGTGCCGGACGCCCGGCAGCCGTTCTTCGCCGAGATGGCGCACGCGGTCGAACGGGCCGCCTCGGACCGCGGCAAGCTGGTGCTGATCGGCAACTCCGACTACGTCGAAGACCGCGAGATGCACTACATCCAGGCCTTCCTCGGCATGCGGGTCTCCGGTCTGATCCTGGTCAGCCAGGGCGCCCCGCAGCGCGCCGCCAAGGAGTTCGCCGCGATGGAGGGCGCCAAGGTGGTGCTGCTGCACCGCCGCCCCGAGGCGATCGACGACGTCTCGGTGGTCACCGACGACATCGGCGGCGCCGAGCTGGTGGTCCGCCACCTGCTGGAGGTGCACGGCCACCCGTACGTCGCCTGCTTCGGCGGCCCGGTGGACACCCCCGCGCCCGGCGACCCGGTGATCGACCACGTGGAGGGCTGGCAGCGGGCCATGGAGGGGGCCGGGCTGGCCACCGAGGGCCGGCTGGTGGACGCGCCGTTCCACCGCTACGGCGCCTACGAGGTGGCCCTGGAGCTGCTGCGCTCCCCGCACCGCCCGCCGGCCGTCTTCTGCTCCACCGACGACCAGGCGCTCGGCGTGCTGCGGGCCGCCCGCGAGGTGGGCCTGCGGGTGCCGGAGGACCTGGCGGTGGCCGGCTTCGACGACATCCCGGAGGCGGCCCTGGCCGACCCGCCGCTGACCACGGTGGCCAGCGAGCGGGAGGCGATGGCCCGGGCCGCGGTGGACCTGGTGCTGGACGACTCGCTGATGGTGCCGGGCTCGGACACCGAGCGGGTGCGCAAGTTCCCGTCCCGACTGGTGGTCCGGCGCTCCTGCGGCTGTCCGGCCGAGGGTGCCGCAGAGTAGCGGGTCTTTATGAGAAGCCAACGGGCTTCTCTACCCGTTCTGACCTGACTCTCATCGAATCCTCATCCGACGGGCGGACGGTGAGGTCCATGAGCGACCAGCACCGCACCACCGCAGATGAGTCGGGGTACCCCCTCCCGCCGAAGCCGGCCGAGGCGCCCACCGCTCACCTCGACCACTCCGCCGCGCCGACTCCGGACAGCGACGTACCGCCCTTCGGGACGGCGGGCTTCGGGACGGCGAACTTGGGGACCCCGGACTTCGGGACCACGGACTTCGGGAGCGCGGGCTTCGGGAGCGCGGGCTCCGGGAGCGCGGGCTTCGAGCCCGACCCCGCCGCTGCGGCCGCTCCGGCCGGCCCCGGGCACCGGGCCCGCAACGGCTTCCTGCGCAGTCGGCTCGCGCTGGTGACCGCCGTCGCCGCGGTGGCCGCCGTGCTCGGCGGGCTGGCCGGCGGCGCGGTCGCCGACAGCCGGCACGGCTCCGCGACCACCGCGAGCGCCGGCACCGTGGTCAGCCCGGTGTCCGCCAAGTCGGACGGCACCGCCGACGTGGCCGCGATCGCCGCCGCCGTCTCCCCCAGCGTCGTCCAGATCACCGTGCAGACCTCCTCCGGCACCGCGACCGGCACCGGGGTGGTGCTCACCGCGGACGGGCAGATCCTCACCAACTTCCACGTGGTCTCCGGCGCCGTCGACTCCGGCGGCACCGTCACCGTCACCTTCCAGAACGGCAGCAGGACCACCGCCACGGTCACCGGCACCGACAAGTCGACGGACGTCGCGGTGATCAGCGCCGCGCACGTCAGCGGGCTGACCCCGGCGACCCTGGGCGACTCCGACGCGGTGGCGGTCGGCGACTCGGTGGTGGCCATCGGCAACCCCGAGGGCCTGACCGGCACCGTCACCTCCGGCATCATCAGCGCCAAGAACCGCCAGGTCACCGTCCAGGTGGACGAGGGCAGCACGCGCAGCAACGGCGGCTTCGGCTACCCCAGCTTCCCCGGCTACGGCTCCTCCTCGTCCGGCCGCTCGGGCGGCGGCGACACCGCCACCTACCAGGCGCTGCAGACCGACGCGGCGCTGAACCCCGGCAACTCCGGCGGCCCGCTGATCAACGCCGCCGGCCAGGTGATCGGGATCAACTCCGCGATGTACTCCGGCAGCGGGGCCAGCTCCAGCGCCTCCACCAGCCAGGCCGGCAGCGTCGGCCTCGGCTTCGCCATCCCGATCGACTCGGTCAAGCAGCTGCTGCCCAAGATGCAGGCCGGCCAGAACCTCTGACCCCGCCGCAGGGCACCGGCTGCTCCCAGGTTCTTCCCAGGTATCGCACTGTTGCCCCGCTTCACCCCATTCGCGCCGCACAATGGCAACACCCCGCCAGCTCCAGAGAGGGCCAACCGCCGATGACACCCCCCGCCGACGACCGCAGCCCCGCCGAGCAGCCGGGCGCCCCGGCCCGCCTGCTCGTGGTCGACGACGAGCCCGCGCTGCGGGACGCCCTGGAGAGCAGCCTGGCCTTCGAGGGCTACGAGGTCATCACCGCCACCGACGGCTTCGAGGCACTCGACGCCGTCGAGCGGGAGAAGCCCGACCTGGTGCTGCTGGACATCATGATGCCCCGGATGGACGGCCTCACCGCGGTGCGCCGGATGCGCTCGCGCGGCGACACGGCGCCGGTGCTGATGCTGACCGCGCGCGACGCGGTCGGCGACCGGGTCACCGGCCTCGACGTGGGCGCCGACGACTACCTCGCCAAGCCGTTCGAGCTGGACGAGCTGCTGGCCCGGGTGCGGGCCCTGCTGCGCCGCAACGCGCTGGCCGCCGAGGCCGCCGCCCGGGCCGCCGTGGTGGAGGACGAGTCCGAGGTGCTGGCCTTCGCCGACCTGCGGATGAACACCGCCACCCGCGAGGTCACCCGGGACAACCGCCCGGTGGAGCTCACCCGCACCGAGTTCATGCTGCTGGAGATGTTCCTGGCCCACCCGCGCCAGGTGCTGACCCGGGAGCAGATCCTCAAGGCGGTCTGGGGCTTCGACTTCGAGCCCTCCTCGAACTCGCTCGACGTCTACGTGATGTACCTGCGCCGCAAGACCGAGCAGGGCGGCATGCCCCGCCTGATCCAGACCGTCCGCGGCGTCGGCTACGCGCTGCGCGCGCCGAGCGGGACGACGGCCTGACCGTGACGACCGCAGGAGTAGTTTCACGGGGGCGGGGGCGGCTGTCGCGCTGGTACCACGACAGGTCGCTGCGGAGCCGGCTGGCGATGCTGGCGTCGGTGGCGGTGGCGGTGGCGATCGCGGCGTGCGCGGTGGCGTGCTGGTTCATCGTCAAGAACCAGATGTACACGCTGCAGCAGCAGACCCTGGCCACGGCCCCCTTCCAGATCCGCACCGTGCTGGCGCCGCCCTGCGCCAGCACCCCGCAGCAGGCCGCAGCCGACGCGCAGCGCGCGTACGAGGAGCAGGTCTCGATGGGCGCGGAGAGCACCGTCCCGGACAACCGCTGGGACACCGAGCTGGTCAACAGCGACGGGACCCAGGTCTGCGTTCCGGTGGCCCAGAAGCCGCGGGCGATCGTGATCTACAAGAGCGACCTCAACGTGCTGGCCGACTACGCTCCGCCGACGCCCGGCCAGCCGCCCGGCCCGCCGCCGAAATCCACCTTCCGGCTCGGCCACTACACCACTGGGGAGCCGGCCATGGTCCGACTCACCCCGGGGACAGTCGGCAAGGCCCACCAGCCGGTCGTCCTGGTCACCGCCACCTCGTTGACCAAGGTGGACGACTCGCTCCAGAGCCTGGCGCTGATCCTGGTCGGCGTCTCCGCCGTGGGCATCGCCGTGGCCGGCGTCACCGGCCGGATAGTGGCCCGCGCCGCGCTGCGCCCCGTCCACGAGCTCACCGACGCCGTCGAGCACATCGCCCGCACCGAGGAGGTCGGCACCACCATCCCCGTGCACGGGAACGACGAGATCGCCCGGCTCTCCTCCTCCTTCAACTCCATGTCCACCGCGCTGGCCAACTCCCGTGAGCGGCAGACCCGGCTGATCGCCGACGCGGGGCACGAGCTGCGCACGCCGCTCACCTCGCTGCGGACCAACGTGGACCTGCTGATCCGCAGCAACGACACCGGCCGGCCGCTGCCCGAGGCCACCCGGACCAAGCTGCTGGGCAGCATGAAGGCCCAGATGCAGGAGCTGACCGTGCTGATCGGCGACCTGCTGCAGCTGTCCCGGCCGGACTCGCCGCGCCCGGGCCAGAACGTGGCTATCGTGCCGTTCCACGAGATCGCCCAGCGGGCGGTGGACCGGGGCAAGCTGCGCGGACCGGGGCTGGAGTTCCGGGTGGCGCTGGCCCCGTGGTACGTGCAGGCCGATCCGGCGGCCCTGGAGCGGGCCGTGATGAACCTGCTGGACAACGCGGTCAAGTACAGCCCGCCCGGCGGGACCATCGACGTGGGCCTGGAGCACGGCCGGCTGGCGGTGCGCGACCACGGTCCCGGCATCCCGGCCGACGAGCTGCAGTACGTCTTCGACCGGTTCTGGCGCTCGCCGTCCTCCCGGCAGCTGCCGGGATCGGGGCTCGGGCTGTCGATCGTGGCGCAGACCGTGCAGGACAGCGGCGGCACGGTCACCCTGGGCCCGGCGGCCGACGGCGGTCCCGGCGCGCTCGCCGTGATCCAGCTGCCCGGCGCGCCCGAGCCGCCGCCCACCGAGGTGCCGCGGACACCCGGCCCGGCCGCCGGCTGACCGCGTGCCGGGACCGGCCCGGCCGAAGGTCAGACCCCCGGCTCGGACGCCAGCTGCCGCTCCGCCCGGATCCGCTCGGCAACGGCGTCCTCGGTCATCGCGCGGTCGGTGTACACCAGCGGCCGCTCGGCCTCCGTGATGATGTGCTTGACCACTTGGACGTTGCCGTTCACGTCCCAGACCGCGATACCCGGTGACAGGGTCGGAATGATCTCCACCGCCCAGCGCGGCAGGCCGAGCACCCGGCCGGTGGCCCGGGCCTCGTCGGCCTTCTGCATGTAGATGGTGCGGGTGGAGGCCATCTTGAGGATCGCCGAGGCCTCCTTGGCGGCGGCGCCGTCCACCACGTCGGACAGGTGGTGGACCACCGCCACGAAGGAGAGGCCCAGGCGGCGGCCGAACTTCAGCAGCCGCTGGAAGAGCTGGGCCACGAACGGGCTGTTGATGATGTGCCAGGCCTCCTCGACCAGGAAGATGCGCTTCCTCCGGTCGGGGCGGATCCAGGTGTGCTCCAGCCAGACGCCGACGATCGCCATCAGGATCGGCATCGCGATCGAGTTCCGGTCGATGTGCGAGAGGTCGAAGACGATCAGCGGCGCGTCCAGGTCGATCCCGGAGCTGGTCGGACCGTCGAACATGCCGCGCAGGTCACCGTCGACCAGCCGGTCCAGCACCAGGGCCACGTCCAGGCCCCAGGACTGCACCTCGCCCGGCTCGACCCCGAGCGACTCGACCGAGGACAGGTCCGGCCGGCGCAGCGTGTCGATGATGTCGCCCAGGATCGGCTGGCGGTCCGTCACGGTGGCCCGGACGTGCGCGTGCGCGGCCTTGAGCGCGAAGCCGGCCCGCTCCTCCAGGCCGCGGCCCATCGCCACCTCGATGATGGTGCGCAGCAGCGAGAGCTGGCCGGTGGTGGTGATCGCCGGGTCCAGCGGGTTGAGCTTGACCCCGCCGTCCCGGGCCGCCATCGGGTCCAGCCGGACCGACTTTATGCCCAGCGCGTTGGCGATCAGGTTCCACTCGCCGACCCCGTCCTCGCCCTGCGCGTCCAGCACCACCACCTGGCGGTCGCGGAACCGCAGCTGGCGCAGCACGTAGGTCTTCTCCAGCGCCGACTTGCCGTTGCCGGACTCGCCGAGCACCAGCCAGTGCGGGGCGGGCAACTGCTGCCCGTAGAGCTGGAACGGGTCGTAGACGTAGCCCTTGCCGCTGTACACCTCGCGCCCGATGATCACCCCGGAGTCGCCCAGGCCCGGTGCGGCGGTCGGCAGGTAGACCGCCTGGGCCTGCCCGCTGGAGGTGCGCACGGGCAGCCGGGTGGTCTCCACCCGGCCGAACATCAGGCTGGTGAAGGCCTCGCTGAGGTTGCCAATGGCCACGGGGACCTCCAGGGGGTCAGCGGCGGATGCCGGTGGCGAACGGCAGGGTGTTGACGAAGGCCCGGTGGTGCTCGCGGTCGCACCACTCCAGCTTGAGGTAGCTCTTGCCGGCCGAGGCGCGGATGGTCCGCTTGTCCCGGGCCAGCGCCTCGGGGCTGCGCGAGGAGACGGTGATGTAGCCGACCAGGTTCACCCCGGAGGCGCCGGAGGCCAGGTCGTCACCGCGCTGGTCCACCCGGCCGCTGTGCGCCAGGTCGCGCGGGTCCACCGTGCGGTTCATCTTGGCGGCGCGGCTGGCCTCGGCCTCGTCGTTGGTCTTCTCGGTGAGCATCCGCTCGATCGCGACGTCGGTGGGCTCCAGGTCCATGGTGACGGCCACCGTGCGGATCACGTCCGGGGTGTGCACCAGCAGCGGGGCCAGGAAGTTGACGCCCACCGGGGTGAGCGGCCACTCCTTGATCCAGGCGGTGGCGTGGCACCACGGCTCCCGGGTGGCCGACTCGCGGGTCTTGGCCTGCAGGTACTGCGGGTGGGTGGCGTCGAGTTCGGCCGGCCAGGCGTTGCGCCGGGACATCGCCTGGATGTGGTCGATCGGGTGGTCCGGGTCGTACATCGAGTGCAGCAGCGAGGAGAGCCGGGCCTGGCCCAGCGGCTGCCGCACCCGGATGTCGGCCTCTGCCAACCGGGCGCAGATGTCGGTGAGTTCACGGGCCATCACGGCCGCCAGGCCGTCGTCGTCGCGGGCCCGGCGGCCGGTGGCGGTGCGACCCATCGCGTGTGCCTCGGCGGCCAGGTCGCGGGTGTAGTGCATGCAGGCCACCAGGTAGGCCCGGTGCTGCTCGGAGGAGGTGGAGACCATCGACTGCAGCTGCTCGTAGGAGTCCTTCAACCAGCGCGGCGCGTCGTGGTCGCCGCGCCGCTCCACGTCCTTGGCGTGCGCGTCCGGGTCGGCGGGCAGTGTGCGGGCCAGCATCTGCAACCGGGTCACGAAGCCGTCGCCGTTGGCCACGTGCTTGAGCAGCGTGCCGAACCGGTCGACCAGGGCCTCCTGGTCCTCCGAGTCGCGCAGGCCCACGCCCGGGCCCTCGATCTCGATCGCCGCGGTCACCGTGCGGCGCTCCAGGTGCATCAGCACGCCGACCTCGTCCGGGCCGAACGGCGCGCTCAGCCAGCGCAGCCGGCCCACGCCGGGCGGCGGGCCGACCTCGATCTCGCGGCCGTCCAGCCGGGTGCCGGCGTCCATCGCGGTGGACTGCCAGACCGCCCGGCCGCTGCGCGTGGTGCGCCGGTAGGTCCGGTTGATCTCCACCCACTTGTAGAAGGTACGGCGCCGGTAGGGCAGGTAGACCGCGGCGATCGCCAGCAGCGGGAAGCCGACCAGGCCGGCGATCCGCAGCGCCAGGACCGGCATCAGCAGGCCCCAGAGCATGCCGAGGAAGGCACCGAAGATGATCAGCATGATCTCGCCGGACTCCCGGTTGCGCCCGATCGGCGCGTTCGGTCGGGCCTTGCCGATCAAGTAGGTGCGGCGCTGGTGCGGGTACGGCTGGGCGTACTGGCCCCCGTACTGGCCGAGCGGTTCGCTGGTCATGCTGCGGTCAGCCTCCCTTCGCTGGGTTCTGCGCGGGTGTGGTCGGTGCGGACGGCTGGGCGGGCGGGGTGGGGGTGCGCGAGGCGTGCGCGGCGATGCCCGGGGCGACCGAGCCGCCGCCCGAGCCGGAGCCGGAGGCGGTGGCCGTCTCCGGACCGGCGCCGCGCGAACCGTGGGTGGAGATGCCCTGCTTCACCAGGTTGGCCGGTCCGTTGATCATCGCCGAACCGGCGCTCACCGCGTTGGCCCGGGCGTTGCGCAGGTGCGCCATCTCGTCGCCGAAGCCCGGCACGAAGCGGTAGATCGCGGTGGTGGCGAAGATCGACAGGAAGAGGATGGCCAGGCCCGCGAGGACCCGGGCGAAGTCGTCCGAGGCCCCGGCGCCGCCGGCCACCGCGCTGGCCAGGCCCAGGATGATCACGATCACCGGCTTGGCCAGGTCGACCGCGGCCATCAGTCCGGCCCAGCGGCGCACGTGCTTCCACAGCTGCTTGTCCACCAGACCCGCGTACACCGCGGTGCCGAGCAGCGCGCCCACGTAGAGCATCGCCGTGCGGATCCACAGCTCGATCCAGAGCACCACCGCCGCCAGCACCGCGACCAGCGACACCAGCACCAGGATCAGCGGCCCGCCGCCGATCGACCCGTGCTCCAGGGTGTCCGCGAAGCCGCCCAGGTAGGTGCCGGTGTCCGACTTGGTCCCGGCCGCGATCGCCTCGGTCAGCCCGTCGGTCGCGCCCACCAGGGTGTACAGGATCAGCGGCGTGAAGGCCGAGGCGATGACGGTCAGCCAGAGGAACCCGATCGCCTCGGAGAACGCCTGCGACAGCGGCACCCCGCGCACCGCGCGCTTGGTCACCGCGAGCAGCCAGAGCACCAGCGTCAGCACCGTCGAGGCCGCGAAGACCACCGCGTACTGGGCCAGGAAGTCCGCATTGGTGAAGTCGACCTGGGTGGTGGTGTCGATCACCGACGACAGGTTCCGCACCACCCACGCGGCCGCCTGCGCACAGGC
Source organism: Kitasatospora sp. NPDC058965 (assembly GCF_042741245.1). Lineage (NCBI taxonomy): Bacteria > Bacillati > Actinomycetota > Actinomycetes > Kitasatosporales > Streptomycetaceae > Kitasatospora > Kitasatospora sp. NPDC058965. Next base: position 17,804 of record NZ_JBHYKG010000017.1, on the reverse strand, counting down.
CTTGGCGAGTGAACCCAGCGGGTCCGTCACGTTGCTGACGGTCCCGCCGCCGGGGGTCGACCCAGGACCGCTGGCGCAGAGGATCCCGTCCGAGGCCATCGGCAAGGAGGGGCAGTTGGGGTTGGACGGAGAGACCGAGGGCGTCGGCGTCGGCGTCGGCGCCGCGAACACCCGCTGCGCCGCGACCATCGCCCCCAGCTGCACCGTGGCCAGCAGCCCGCCGAGCCGCCAGGCGCGCCGCTTCACCCGTCCGAACTCCAGCGCCGTGTCCAGCGCACCGTCAGCGGGCATAGCGGAAGCCTCCGAACTGCTGGACGGCACCGGTGATCTCATCGGGGCCGGCGGCCTGTTGGTCGGCGGGCACCGGGGCCGGCCCGCTCTGCCGGGAGAAGTCGGTGAGCTTCCAGTCGCCCCCGACCCAGTGCAGCGTCAGCGTCAGCGTGTACCAGGTGGCCTTCACCGGCAGGGTCGAGCCGCTCCCCGCCAGCCCGCCCAGCCCCGCGCACCAGACCAGCGCCTTGGTGGTGTCGGCCGTGTACCCGTCCGTCCGCGTCCCGATCGGCACCGCGCGGCTGACGAACATCAGCCCCGTCGGCGCCCGCCCCTGCGCGTCAAGCCCGTACCCGGCCAGCGCCTGCGGCGTCATCGCCTGGTCCAGCCGGCCGCGCAGCGCGTCCAGCGCGGCCGGGTCGGCGATCGCGCCGAGTATCGTGCGCCGCCCCTCGGTCCGGAACATCTCCGCCCCGCCGAGCGCCACCGCGTAGTTGGCCGCGGCCGACTGCGCGCCCTGCTCGGTGTGCGGGTAGCCGGTGCCGATCCCGTTGGTGGTGGTGCTGACCGGCAGCTGGCCGCTGGCCGCGGTGGGCGCGGTCGCGTCCGGCGGCAGCGGGGCGGCCGAGCGGTCCGCACCACCCGACTGGGGCACGGTCTTGCCGCTGTTGGCGATCGAGATGGCGACCACCAGCAGGGTGACCACCACCAGCACCGTCAGCAGGGTGCGCAGCGGCCGGGGCTGACGGCCCGCCGGCTGCGCGGAGCCCTGTTCGCCGACCGGCAGCCGCGTACGGGTGTGCGGCTGGTCGTCGGGCAACGGCACGGCGGCCCTCCTGGGACAGGGAGCCGGTGGCTACGGGCTCCAGCGTTGAGAACGGGGCTTGCGACGCGGGTGCGCGGCCGACCCGGTGCGATCACCGGGACGACTGTCTGATCGTCAGATGGCCATGCCGTACACAATGGTGAAGAGCGTGCCCAGCGATCCGATGATGAACACGCCGGTCAGCCCGGCGATGATCAGTCCCTTGCCCTGCTCGGCGCTGAAGGTGTCACGCATCGCGGTGGCGCCGATCCGCTGCTTGGCCGCACCCCAGACCGCGATCGCCAGGCAGGCCAGGATGGCGACCGCCATCACCACCTCGACCATGATCCGGGCTTCCGACCCCAGCGTGGAGAATGGCCCCCAGTCCGGGGCGATTCCGCCGATAATGGTGTCGATACTGCCCTTCTTGGGCGGGTCCGCGGCCAGGAGGCCGCTTGCGTATCCGTTCACGGTGTTGCCCACACTGCTCACTGTGTCACCCACGTGCATTCCTGTCTCACCGCCCGATCAGGCAATTCAAGGCCCCGCACCACCGGAGTGCGAAGGGCCGGGGCCTATTCTTGGCCAGATCTGATGTCGACTTGGCTACTTCTGGAGGATTGGTCGCTCGGCACGGGACACGTACGCCAGGATGTCCACCGTACGAAGGATAGCGCTCACTCTTAGTATCTCCGATGATTGCGCTGAGCAATGACTTTCAGCAGACTCGTGGAGGTGTCGGCCGAACGACCTGGCGCGTGCGGGGGGCATATGCGTACCGGCGCCGCGCCGGAGGCTCCTGGTCCGGGATTCCCCCACGACCTCAAGCTCTCTGACACTGCATCGGGATGGTGCTGATGGTACTCCGGAATGGCACGCGAGCGGCCGTCGCAGGCGGAGCTGTTGCATTCGGCTTCCTGCTGTTGGTGGGCGTGGGGACGTATGCGGCCAGTGGGGTTCCGCAGACCGTCTCCAACTCCCAGTTGGGCCTCGCCCCGGGCACCGTGCCGGCCGCCTACGCCCAGCTGATCCAGCGGGCCGGCAGCAGCTGCCCGGAGATCTCCGCCCCGATGCTGGCCGCCCAGCTCTACCAGGAGAGCGGCTTCGACGCGGGCGCCCGCAGCCCCGTCGGCGCGCAGGGCATCGCCCAGTTCATGCCCGGCACCTGGGCCGAGTACGGGGTGGACGGCAACGGCGACGGCAAGCGCGACGTCTGGGACCCGGCCGACGCCATCCCCGCCGCGGCCGCCTACGACTGCGCGATGGCCCGCGCCACCATCGGCGTCCCCGGCGACCGCCAGGCCAACCTGCTGGCCGCCTACAACGCCGGCTCGGACGCGGTGCTCCGCTACCAGGGCGTGCCGCCCTACGCCGAGACCCAGGGCTACGTCCGCTCGATCAAGGCGCTGGCGCAGAGCTTCGCCGCGGCCGCCGCCCCGGTGGCCGTCTCCCAGCAGGCCTCCGGCGCCATCTACTTCGCCCAGACCAAGCTCGGCACCCCCTACGAGTGGGGCGGCACCGGCCTCGACGGCCGGTTCGACTGCTCCGGCCTGATGCAGGTGGCCTACGCCTCGGTGGGCATCACGCTGCCCCGGGTCGCCAACGACCAGTGGTACGCCGGCCAGCACCCCTCGCGGGACCAACTGCGCCCGGGTGACCTGGTCTTCTTCGCCACCGACCTGAACGACCCGCGCAGCATCCACCACGTCGGGATCTACGTGGGCGGCGGCTACATGATCGACGCCCCGCACACCGGCGCGGTGGTCCGCTACGACACCATCGACCAGGCGGACTACATCGGCGCCACCCGGGTCACCCAGGACGGCGCCGCGGCGCTGCCGGCCCGCGACGGCAACGGCACCATCACCGGCGGCTCGAACCCCTCGCCCCGTCCCTGACGACGTGACAGGTCCCCCACACTCCGTCAAGTAGGCTGCACCGCGAACGATCAACTGGCGCGGAGCACAGGAGGTACGGCGTGTCCACGCTGCTGGCCGACGGCAACCCGGACCTCGACCTGCTCTACACCGTCAACGGCTGGGCGAAGGCGGCGCCGCCCTGGCTGGACTCCGCGGTCTCCTGGATCGGCGAGTACGGCATCCTGCTGGGCCTGCTGACGCTCTGTGCGGTCGGCTGGCTGCGGGCCAGGAAGCAGTCGAACGCCCCGGTGAAGGTGGCCGGCATGGTCTGGGTCCCGCTCTCGGTGGCGCTGGCCGAGCTGGCCAACCTGCCGATCGCCGCGATCGTGGACCGCCCGCGCCCGTTCGTCAGCCACACCGGCCTGGACGTGCTGGTGGCCGGCAAGGCCGGCACCCACTCCTTCGTCAGCGACCACGCCACGATGGCGATGGCCTTCGCGGTGGCGCTCTTCCTGGTGGACCGCAGGCTCGGTGCCCTGGCCGGCCTGCTGGCCCTGCTGCAGGGCTTCTGCCGGATGTTCATGGGCGTGCACTACCCGACCGACGTGCTGGGCGGCTACGCGCTGGCCGCCGCCGTGGTGCTGCTGCTGGCGCCGATCGCGATGGCGGTCCTGGTCCCGCTCTGCCACGCGGTGACCCGGACCGCGCTGGCCCCGCTGGTCACCGCCGCCCCGCCGGCCGACCCGGGCGGTCGCCGCCGGCGCGCGCACGGGCACCGGTCCGCCCCGCAGCGCCGCCCGGCGGACGAGTCCGACCTGGCCGCCTAGCGGCCGAGGCGGGAGCATGGTCAGGACTGCTCCGCCAGGTGCTCGGTGGCGTCCCGGCGGGCCTTGTCCCGGGACCGCCGACCGGGTGCGAACCACCCGCAGCTGCACGCCGCGTGGGCGAACGAACCGCGCTCGCTGACCGTCACCGCGTGCCCCGGCGCAGCCTCCGGCTCGGGGGCGGCGGGACCGGGCGGGGAGGGCAGGACCGACACGCCCTCCACCGTAGCCCACCGGCGCGCGCGATCCGCCGTGCGCCGGTAAGGCGTAACCCCCGCTTCCCCGAATCGTTCTCGCCAGTACCGGCTGTCGTCCAGCAAGGGGCGCCGGCGCTTCGAGGGGGTTGAGATCACCATGCGGACTTCGCGCCAGACCCGGCTGCTCGCGACGGCCGTCGGCCCGCTGCTGGCCGCCGTGCTGACCGGTTGCGGCACCTCGGCGACCGGCTCCTCGGACGCCGGGTCGGGGGACGGCCACAGCCAGGTGGCCGACAAGCTGGCCGACGACCCGCTCACCGCCGTGCGCAACGCCGCCGACATCACCGGCCACGCCGGCTCGGCCTCGGCCGCCACCCAGCTGACCACCGAGTCGGGCGACAAGAAGGCCTCCTTCACCGGCGCCGGCCCCTACGACTACGCCAAGCGGATCGGCCGGCTGGAGGTGCAGGTGCCGCCGGGCGCGGCCACCACCGGCAAGGTGGTCGAGGTGGTCGAACCCGGCCTGGTCTTCCTGCAGAACAGCGGCGCCAAGGTGCCGGCCGGCAAGTGGGTCAAGCTGGACGTGCGGCAGTTGGCCGACGGCAACCTGATCAGCAACGGCGCCACCGACCCGGCCACCGCCGCGGGCGCCCTGCGCGGCGCCCAGCAGGCCTCGCTGCTCGGCACCGAGACGGTGGACGGCGTCCAGCTGAAGCACTACCGGGGCACCCTGGACCTGGGCAAGGCGGCCGACGCGACCGGCGGTCCGGCCGCCAACGGCCTGCGCCAGGCCGGTGCGACCTTCACCGTCAAGGCGGTCCCGTTCGAGGCCTGGCTGGACGAGCAGGGGCGGCTGCACAAGGTGACCGAGACCTTCGCCTTCGCCGGGGTGGCCGGCTCGAAGGACCCCAAGGACCAGGTGAAGGTCGTCTCCACGCTGACGCTCAGTGAGTTCGGCAGCGCCGTCCAGGTGGCCGAGCCGGCCGCGGCGGACGTGGTGGACATGCAGGACGGCAGCTCGCCGAAGTGAGCTGCCCCGACGACTCGTCATGTCCCTGACGGAGAGTCACCCGTCTGTGCGGGCAGAGATGGCCCGTCCGTGCCATGGGGTGCCGGCCCGGCACTCTCTAGGCTGGGAACCGGGTGGCCGGCACCCCGGGGAGCGGACGCTGAAGGGGTGGTGCAGGGTGTCGTCCTCCGCCGACAGGACAGTGGACCGCACGACCGACTCCCCCCTCGGCCCCGACAGTGCCGCGCTGGACGAGATCGAGCTCACCGGCGAGCTGATGATCGCCGCCACCGACTCCCCCGGCGACCGGCTGCCGACCGCCCGGATCGACGAGGTGCTGCTCAGCCAGGAGCGGCCCGAGCCGCCGGCCGGACAGGCCGGCGGGGAGCCGGTCAGCTCCGCAGCAGGCGACTGATCGCGGCCATCGCCTCGGCCACCTTCTCGTCCATCGCCTCGCCGCCCTCGTTGACCGCGTCCGCGACGCAGTGCTTGATGTGCTCCTCCAGCAGCGAGAGCGCGAAGGACTGCAGGGCCTTGGTGGTGGCGGAGACCTGGGTCAGGATGTCGATGCAGTAGACGTCCTCCTCGACCATCCGCTGCAGGCCGCGCGCCTGACCCTCGATCCGGCGCAGCCGCTTGAGGTGGTCGGCCTTGTGCGAGCTGTAGCCGTGCGGCCCGTGGTGGGCCGGTGCGGGCGCCTGCTCGCGGCCCTCCCGGCCCTCCTGGCTGCTGGTCGTCCCCGTGGTGGTCATCGGCCTGCCCCGCTCTCCTGGTCGCCCCGGCCGCCGCGCTGTCGGGTCAGGGCGCCGGTCCCCCCAGTGTCCCGCACGGCGGGCCGGCGCCGTGGTTCCCCCGTCCGGGGGCTGATCCGGATCACGCTGTGCAGGAGGGGGGCGTTCGGGCCGAACGTCCGTCAGACTTGAGCTCTACGCCCGTCACATCGGCGCACGGCGACCAACGTGTCTGGCCAACTTGCCTTTGGAAGAGGAGGATCCCGTTCCTTCTGTGCCGAAGACGTGCCACCCCGTTTGAACAATCCTGACGCGGAACACCTAGCATCGTTCAGTCCGTCCCCCGCTCATCGGAGATTTCCGTGCGTTTTAGCCTGACCCCGAAGGAGACGAGCTTCTACGACATGTTCGCCGCGGCCGGGGAGAACCTGGTCGTCGGGTCGAAGCTCCTGTTGGAACTGCTGGGCTCGGACGTGTCAGGCCGCGCGGAGATCGTCGAGCGCATGCGCGCCGCCGAACACGCCGGTGACGACACCACCCACGCGATCTTCCACCAGCTCAACTCCTCCTTCATCACCCCGTTCGACCGCGAGGACATCTACACCCTGGCCTCCTCGCTCGACGACATCATGGACTTCATGGAGGAGGCCGTCGACCTGGTCGTCCTCTACGACATCCAGTCGCTGCCCACCGGCGTGGAGCAGCAGATCGAGGTGCTGGCCCGGGCCGCCGAGCTGACCGCCGAGGCGATGTCCAACCTGCGCAGCATGGCCCACCTCAACGAGTACTGGATCGAGGTCAACCGGCTGGAGAACCAGGCCGACCAGATCCACCGCAAGCTGCTGGCCCACCTGTTCAGCGGCCAGTACGAGACCCTCGAGGTGCTCAAGCTGAAGCAGGTGGTGGACGTGCTGGAGGAGGCCGCGGACGCGTTCGAGCACGTCGCCAACACGGTGGAGACCATCGCCGTCAAGGAGTCCTGACCAGCGTGGACACGGCAGCACTCATCGTCGTCATCGGCGTGGCCTTCTTCTTCACCTACACCAACGGCTTCCACGACTCGGCGAACGCGATCGCCACCTCGGTCTCCACCCGCGCGCTGACCCCGCGGGCCGCGCTGGCGATGGCCGCGGTGATGAACCTGGCCGGCGCCTTCCTGGGCAGCGGGGTGGCACAGACCGTCTCCAAGGGCCTGATCGAGACCCCGCACGGCAGCCAGGGGATGACGATCCTGTTCGGCGGCCTGGTCGGCGCGATCGTCTGGAACCTGACCACCTGGTACTTCGGCCTGCCGTCCTCCTCCTCGCACGCGCTCTTCGGCGGCCTGGTCGGCGCCGCGCTGGCGGGCGGCACCGGGGTGATCTGGCACGGCGTGGTGGACAAGGTCATCATCCCGATGATCCTCTCCCCGATCGTCGGCCTGCTGGCCGGCTACCTGGTGATGCTGGGGATCCTGTGGCTCTTCCGGCGGGCCAACCCGCACCGGGCCAAGCGCAACTTCCGGGTCGCGCAGACCGCTTCGGCGGCCGCGATGGCCCTGGCGCACGGCCTGCAGGACGCCCAGAAGACCATGGGTGTGGTGGTGATGGCGCTGGTCATCTCCGGCCACCAGACCGGCAACTCGATCCCGATCTGGGTGAAGGTCTCGTGCGCCGCCATGCTGTCGCTGGGCACCTACGCCGGTGGCTGGCGGATCATGCGGACCCTGGGCCGCAAGATCATCGAGTTGGACCCGCCGCAGGGCTTCGCCGCCGAGTCCACCGCCGCGACGATCATGTACATCACGTCGTACGTCTACAAGGCGCCGATCTCCACCACCCACGTGATCACCTCGGCGATCATGGGAGTGGGGGCCACCAAGCGGGTCCGCGCGGTGCGCTGGGGCGTGGCCAAGAACATCGTGCTCGGCTGGTTCATCACGATGCCGGCGGCCGGCCTGGTGGCCGCGGCCGTCTACGGGGTCACCTGGGCGATCGTGGGCTGACGCCGCGGCAGAACGATCAGGGCCCGCCCTCGCGTCCCGAGGGCGGGCCCTTTCTCATGCCCTGCGGCGGCACCGCCATGCAGCACCGAAGGGCAGCCTGTGGTGCTGCCGGCGTTTAGCCGAAGCGGCCCGAGATGTAGTCCTCGGTCGCCTGCACCGACGGGTTGGAGAAGATCCGCTGGGTGTCGTCCAGCTCGATCAGCTTGCCCGGCTGGCCGACGCCGGCCAGGTTGAAGAAGGCGGTGCGGTCGCTGACGCGGGCCGCCTGCTGCATGTTGTGGGTCACGATGACGATGGTGAACCGCTCCTTGAGCTCACCGATCAGGTCCTCGATCGCCAGCGTGGAGATCGGGTCCAGCGCCGAGCAGGGCTCGTCCATCAGCAGCACCTGCGGCTCGACCGCGATCGCGCGGGCGATGCAGAGCCGCTGCTGCTGGCCGCCGGACAGGCCGGCCCCGGGCTTGTTCAGCCGGTCCTTGACCTCGTTCCACAGGTTCGCGCCCTTGAGCGAGGACTCCACCACGCCGTCCAGCACGGACTTCTTCTTCACGCCCGCCAGCTTCAGACCGGCCACCACGTTCTCGTAGATGGACATGGTCGGGAACGGGTTGGGGCGCTGGAAGACCATGCCGACGGTGCGGCGCACCGCCACCGGGTCCACGTTGGCGCCGTACAGGTTCTCGTCGTCCAGCATCACCTTGCCCTCGACACGGGCGTTGGGGATGACCTCGTGCATCCGGTTGAGGGTGCGCAGGAAGGTGGACTTGCCGCAGCCGGACGGGCCGATGAACGCGGTCACCGAGCGGGGCTCCACCGTCATCGAGATGTCCTCGATGGCCTTGGTGCCACCGTAGTAGGCCGACAGTCCGCTGACGTCGATGCGCTTAGCCATGATCTTTCTTCTTCTCTCGTCTGTTCGTACGTCAGTCGGACGCTCAGTGTCCGGTCTTGGGCGAGCGCCAGCGGGCGATCCCACGGGCGATCAGGTTGAGCCCCATCACCACGGCGATCAGCACCAGCGCGGCACCCCAGGCACGGGCGTAGCTGTACTGGTTGTTGTAGCCGTACTGCTGCCAGATGTAGACCGGGAGATTCATCTGCGGCCCGTTGAACGGGTCGGTGTTGATCGAGTCGGAGACGAACACCAGCATCAGCACCGGCGCGGTCTCACCGGTGATCCGGGCGACCGCCAGCATCACACCGGTGGTGATGCCGCCGATCGCGGTGGGGATCACGATCCGCAGAATGGTCTTCCACTTCGGCACGCCGAGGGCGAAGGCCGCCTCGCGCAGCTCGTTCGGGACGAGCTTGAGCATCTCCTCGGTGGAGCGCACCACGACCGGCATCATCAGGATGGCCAGCGCCAGGCTGCCCGAGAAGCCGGAGTAGTCGAAGCCCAGGGCCAGGTTCCAGACGGACAGGATGAACAGACCGGCGACGATCGACGGGATGCCCGTCATCACGTCGACGAAGAAGGTGACCGCCGCGGCGAGTCGGCCGCGGCCGTACTCCACCAGGTAGACGGCGGTCAGCAGACCGATCGGAGCGGCGATCAGGGTGGCCAGGCCGACCTGCTGCAGGGTGCCGACCAGCGCGTGGTAGATGCCGCCGCCGGGACCGGCGGAGAGCACCCCGCGCATGGAGTGGTTCAGGAAGTTGGCGTCCACCACGCCGTTGCCCTGCTGGACCGTGTAGACCAGCAGCGAGACCAGCGGCGTCACGGCGAGCACGAACGCGGTCCACACCAGCGAGGTGAAGAAGCGGTCCTTGGCCTGGCGGTGGCCCTCCACCTTGGCGGCCACGCCGTAGCTGATCGAGACGAAGAGCAGCGCGGCGATCAGGCCCCACTGCAGGTGGCTGGAGAGCCCGGCGCCGGCGCCGATCGCGCAGGCGAGCGCGAGCGACAGGACGGCGATCCCGGCCGGTGCCCAGCGGGGCAGGCGGGCGGCCGTCAGCGGACGGCGCAGCTGCGGAGCCGGCGAGCGGTCCGCGGTAGAGGTCGCGGTGGTCACGAGTTCGCCCCCGAGTACTCCTTGCGGCGGGCGATGATCATCCGAGCCGCACCGTTTACCAGCAGCGTGATCACGAACAGCACCAGGCCGGAGGCCATCAGCGCGTCCTTGCCGAGCGAGCCGGCCTCACCGAACTTCAGCGCGATGTTCTGCGCGAACGTGCCACCACCCGCGTCCAGCAGGTGCAGCGAGAGCACGTTGCTGGCGGAGAGGACGGTGGCGACCGCGATGGTCTCGCCGAGCGCGCGGCCCAGGCCCAGCATCGAGGCCGAGATGATGCCCGGGCGGCCGAACGGCAGCACCGCGGTGCGGATCATCTCCCAGCGGGTCGCGCCGAGCGCGAGCGCCGCCTCCTCGTGCATCCGCGGCACCTGGCGGAACACCTCGCGGCTGACCGCGGTGATGATCGGCAGCACCATGATGGCCAGCAGGATGCCGACCGTGAACAGGCTGCGCGCCGGGGCGCCCGGGTGGCTGACCTTGAAGATGTAGGTCCAGCCCAGGTAGTCGTTGAGCCAGCTGTTCAGCCCGCCCAGGTGCGGCACCAGGAAGAGCGCGCCCCACAGGCCGTAGATGATGCTGGGCACCGCCGCCAGCAGGTCCACCAGGTAGGCGAACGGCTGGGCGATCCGGCGCGGCGCGTAGTGCGAGATGAACAGCGCGATCCCGATCGCGACCGGCACCGCGATGACCATCGCGATGGCGGCGGAGACCAGGGTCCCGAAGACCAGGACGGCGATGCCGAAGCTGGGCTTCTGGATGTTGTCCGGGTCCCACTCGAAGGTGGTCAGGAAGCTGGTCGTGTCCTTGTTGATCGCGATGCTGCTGCGGTAGATCAGGAAGCCCGCGATGGCGGCCATGATGACCAGCAGCAGGATGCCGGACCCGGCCGAGGCCCCGCGGAAAAGGCTGTCACCCCGGCGGCTGTTCCCCTGCAGGGAGCTGCGGCGCCTGGGTGAGGTGGTGGCGGACGCTTCGGTGGTGTCCCTGGGAGCGCCAGGGGGCGAGGAAGTCATGAGGTTCTACTCCGGTCTGGCGGTGCTGCCCCTGGCTAGGGCGGCACCATGGCGGCGGTGCCCCGGACGAGTGGTGTGGTGGAGCGGTCGGTGCGAGGACCGGCCGGCGATCCCGTCCCCCCCGGAGCGGGACCGCCGGCCGAAGTGCGCTGGGCGCTGGGATCAGGCCAGGGTGCCGATGACGGTCTTCACCTTGTCGGAGACCTCCTTGGGCAGCGGAACGTAGCCCTTGTCACCGATGGCCTGCTGGCCGGCGTCGCTGATGGCGTAGTTCAGGAACGCCTTCAGGGTGTCCAGCGTCTCGGGCTTGTTGCCCTTGTCGCAGACGATCTCGTAGGTGACCAGGACGATCGGGTAGGCACCCTCGCCCTTGGTCGCGTAGTCCAGGCTCAGCGCCAGGTCGTTCGGGTTGCTGGCGCCGGCCGACTTCGCGGTCGCGATGGTGGTGGCGGCGTTGGCGGCGGTCGCGTCGACCGGCTTGCTGGCACCGGTGGCGATCGAGGCGGTCTTCAGGCTGTTCTGCTGCGCGTAGGACAGCTCGGCGTAGCCGATCGAGTTCGGGACCGACTTGACCTGCGCGGAGACGCCCGCGGACTGCGCGGCCGACTGGCCGCCCTTGCCGGCCCAGGTCTTGCTGGCCGGGTAGGTCCACGCACCGTTGGAGGCCTTGGCCAGGTACGCGGTCAGGTTCTGGGTGGTGCCCGAGTCGTCCGAGCGGTGGAAGGCCTGGATGTCGGCGGCCGGCAGGGTGACACCCGGGTTCAGGGTGGCGATGGCCGGGTCGTTCCACTTGGTGATCTGCGAGTCGAAGATCTTCGCGATGGTCGGACCGTCGAGCACCAGGTGGTCGACACCCTGGACGTTGAAGATGATCGAGACGAGGCCGCCGACCATCGGCAGGTCGATGCCCTGGCCACCGCCGGTGCAGACCGCCTTCGAGGCGTCGACCTCGGTGGACTTCAGCGCCGCGTCGGAACCGGCGAAGGTGACCTTGCCCTGGTTGAACTGCTGGACACCGGCGCCCGAGCCGCCACCGCTGTAGTTCAGGGTGCTGCCGGAGCAGGCGGCGCCGAAGGCGGCCTTCCAGACATCGATGGCGGTGCTCTGGGCGGTGGAACCGGCGGCGAGCAGCGGGGCCTGCTTGTCGGCGCACTTGATCGCGGCGGCCGGAGCGGCGCTGCCGCTCGTACCGCCGGTGGTGGTCGACGTGTTGTTGTTGTCCGAGCCGCAGGCCGCGAGCGACAGCGAGCTGACGAGCGCCACGGCACCAATCGCGAGGGCCTTGGAGCGGCCGTTCCGCTGGAGCTTCACAGGGGTGTCCCTTTCTTCGGCACAGTCCACCGAGGCCCTGCTCAGATGCGCGGGCCTGGCGGACGAGCTGTGGTCCGGGGCCTCTCCGGCCCTCCGGTGAGACCGAAGTTAGGCGCGACAGGTGACGCATCAGCCGGTCGCAAATGAACGGAGAGTGAACCTCGAACGGATGCCAGGAAACACGGGCCGGTAGTCACGGTTGCATCACGGCAAGGGTTCGGCCAAGACACGCTGTCAGGTGACGACAGTCGGTCAAACAGGCGAACGGCCCAACTGCTCCAGCAACGCGTCGATCAGCAGCCGGTCGCGGTCGTGGGTCAGCTTGGCCCGGGCCTTGGCCGGCTTCAGCCACTTCATCCGGTCCACCTCCCGGTTCGCCCGGAACTCTCCGCTCACCGGCACCGCGGACCAGTAGCGCACCTCTTTGGGCCGCCCCTGGGCCAGGTAGTGCTGGGCCGGCAGCGGCGCGATCAGGCGGCAGACCAGGCCGGTCTCCTCCTCCACCTCGCGCAGCGCCGCCTGCCACGGCGTCTCCCCCGCCTGCAGTTTGCCCTTGGGCAGGCTCCAGTCGTCGTACTTGGGGCGGTGGATCAGCGCGATCCGCGGCTTGCGCACGGTGCCGTCGCGCCGCGGCTCGCCCGGGACCCAGAGCACCGCGCCGGCCGCCAGCACGGTCCGCTCCCCCGCCGCCGCCCGCCCGCTCGACCGGTGCCCGCCGTGCCCGGACGCGGCGCGCCCCGACCGGCCGGGACCGGCCCACAGGCCCTGGCGCTTCGCCTCGCGCAGCTGCTTGCGCACCAACTGGCCGGACCTGTCCGTCCCCCGGTCCGGGCCGGCCGCCATCTTGGGGCTCGTCCGCCGTTCCTGGTGCTGCTCAGCCATTCATGCCGTCCGGGGTGCTGGGGGCCCCTCCCAGCCGTCCGGGGCGAGGGAGAGGGAGGGCCATCGGCTGCCGAAGGCGTACCGCGCCGCCTCGACCTCCAACCGCTGATCAGCATGCACCACACCCAGCACGTACGCCGTCGCGGGGGTGATCCGCGGGGTCCGCGCCGCGGTGGCCGCCGTCACCGCCGCGTCCGCCGCCTCCTGGTGCCGGTCCAGCACCAGGTCCAACTCGTCCAGCTCCGGGTCCGTCCGGCCGGACACCTCCCCCGCGTACCGGGCCCGCTTCAGCAGGACCCGCACCCGGTGCCACGGCGCGTCGTCCGCCGCCAGCGCGTTGTCCGCACTCTCCGGAGCGCCCGGCGCCGCCGCCCGGCCCTGGGCCGGCACCTGGGCGCCGGTCGCGGCCAGCCGGTGCAAGGCGTCCCCCTGGTACGCGGTGGCCGCCCGCCGCAGCGGCAGCGCCTGCACCGCCACGGACAGCGCGTCCACCGCCCGCGCGGCCTGCGGCAGCAGCACCTCGCCGGCCGTCCCCGCGGCCGCCGCCAGCAGCGGCGCCTCGCCCACCAGCAGGGTCATCCGGTCCGCCAGCGCGTGCAGCCGGGCCGACCGGAGCTCCTGCAGCACCGTGCTGTGCGCCCGGGTCCGCGCCAGGGTCAGCTGCCGGTCCAGCAGCGCCCGGGCCTTCGGCGCCCCCTGGTGGCCGGCCAGCATCCCCGGACCGCCGGTCTCGCCGGCCGACCCGGTCGCACTGAGCGTGTCCAGCGCGGCCAGCAGCCGGGCCGAGCGGCGGGCGTAGGCGGGCTCCTGCGCCAGCAGGGTGAGCAGCCAGCGCAGCTCGGCCCGGAACTCCTCGGCCCACCCGGGCTCGAACAGGGCACCGAAGGTGTGCACCGCACCGCCGATCCGCCGCACCGTCCGCAGCAGCTCGCCGGTGCCCGCGGTGCCCCCGGGCGCGTTGACCGAGGGCACCGCCCCCGGGCGGGCACCGGCCTCCCCCACCGCCTGCGGCAGGGCGCGCAGGAACCGGCCCGCCTGCTCGGTCAGGTACCGGGACAGGACCTCCCCGGCGGTCGCGGTGGACGCCGGGGCCGTCATGGGCGCGTCAGTCATGTCGTGGGTTCTCCCCGTTCCCCCGTGGTCGGCCGATCCCCCGTGGACGGACCTCAACCGGGGCAGGTGACGGATGGTCAGAGCGAGCCGGCCGTGCTCCGGCGGCGCTGGCGCGAGTCGATGAGCAGTTCCTGGATGTCCCGCAGGCGGTGGCCCTCGGCGTCCTGGCTGCGCCTGGTCCAGGTCCCGTCGGGCCCCAGGAGCCAGGACGCGGTGTCGTCCGCCATCCCCAGGTCCAGCAGCCCGGACAGCTCCGCCCGGTGTGCCGGGTCCGCCACCCGCACCAGGGCCTCGATCCGCCGGTCCAGGTTACGGTGCATCATATCCGCGCTGCCGAACCAGACTTCGGGATCTCCACCGTGACCGAAGACGAAGATCCGGGAGTGCTCCAGGAACCGGCCCAGCACCGAGCGCACCCGGATGTTCTCACTCAGCCCGGCCACTCCGGGCCGGATCGCGCAGATTCCCCGCACCCAGACGTCCACCGGCACGCCGGCCCGGGACGCCCGGTACAGCGCGTCGATCACGGCCTCGTCGACGATCGAGTTGACCTTGAGCTTCACGTAGGCCGGCAGACCCGCCTGGTGGTTGGCCACCTCGTTCTGGATCCGCGAGATCAACCCGTCCCGCAGACCGCGCGGGGCGGTCAGCAGCCGCCGGTAGGACTCCCGGCGCGAGTACCCGGAGAGCCGGTTGAACAGGTCCGACAGGTCCGCACCGACCTGCGGGTCCGCGGTGAGCAGGCCCAGGTCCTCGTACAGCCGGGCCGTCTTGGGGTGGTAGTTGCCGGTGCCCACGTGCGCGTAGCGGCGCAGCGTGTCGCCCTCCTGGCGGACCACCAGCGAGAGCTTGCAGTGGGTCTTCAGCCCGACCAGGCCGTAGACCACGTGGCAGCCGGCCTCCTCCAGCTTGCGGGCCCACTTGATGTTGGCCTGCTCGTCGAACCGGGCCTTGATCTCGACCAGCACCAGCACCTGCTTGCCGGACTCGGCGGCGTCGATCAGCGCGTCCACGATCGGCGAGTCACCAGAGGTGCGGTACAGGGTCTGCTTGATCGCCAGCACGTGCGGGTCGGCCGCGGCCTGCTCCAGGAAGGCCTGCACCGAGGTGGAGAAGCTGTCGTACGGGTGGTGCAGCAGCACGTCCCGCTCGCGCATCGCGGCGAAGATGTCCGGCAGCGTCGCCGACTCCACGTCGGTCAGCCCGCGCGCCGTCCCCGCCACGAACTTGGGGTACTTCAGCTCCGGCCGGTCCAGGTCGGCGATGCCGAACAGCCCGGTCAGGTCCAGCGGACCGGGCAGCGCGAAGACCTCGGCCTGGCTGATGTTCAGCTCCCGCACCAGCAGGTCCAGGATGTACGGGTCGATCGACTCCTCGACCTCCAGGCGCACCGGCGGCCCGAACCGGCGCCGCATCAGCTCCTTCTCCAGCGCCTTGAGGATGTTCTCGGTGTCGTCCTCCTCCACCTCGAGGTCCTCGTTGCGGGTGACCCGGAAGGCGTGGTGGGCGAGCACCTCCATCCCGGGGAACAGCTCCTCCAGGTGCGCACCCATCACGTCCTCCAGCGGGACGTAGCGCTGCGGGGAGGCCTCCAGGAAGCGGGGGAGCAACTGCGGAACCTTCACCCGGGCGAAGTGCTTGTGCCCGGAGACCGGGTTGCGCACCACCACCGCCAGGTTCAGGCTCAGGCCCGATATGTACGGGAAGGGGTGGGCCGGGTCGACCGCCAGCGGGGTCAGCACCGGGAAGATCTGCTGCCGGAACAGGGTGTGCAGCCGGGCCTGCTCCTTGTCGGTCAGCTCGGCCCAGCGCACCACCTCGACGCCCTCGGCGGCCAGGTCGGGCAGCACCTCGTGCTGGAACGCCGCCGCGTGACGGGCCATCAGCTCGCGCGATCTGGTCCAGATCTGGTCCAGCACCTCGCGCGGCTGCAGGCCGGAGGCGCTGCGCTGGGCGACCCCGGTGGCGATCCGGCGCTTCAGACCGGCCACCCGCACCATGAAGAACTCGTCCAGGTTGCTGGCGAAGATCGCCAGGAACTTGGCCCGCTCCAGCAGCGGCACCTGGGGATCCTCGGCGAGCTCCAGCACCCGCTCGTTGAACGCCAGCCAGCTGCGTTCACGATCCAGGAACCGCCCCTGCGGGAGCTCCTCCGCCTCGCCTTCCGGAAGCTTGTCCAGCGACAGACCGAGCGCGTTGGTCATGCTCATGGGTTCCTGCTCCTTGGCCCTGAGGTCCGTGTGCTCGCCCTCTCCGGCACCCGCCGACCGCTGCGGATAGGGCCATCCGCCCGGGGCGGCCGTTATCCGATCAGACCCGGCCAGGTGGTCCAAGCTGCGGGAGCGAGACACTACGGTCGTCATCCTGTGATCTTCGCGGCGTCAATTGAATCCACGGTAAACACCGCATGGCCAGGAGGAAAGCTGAGGCGGTCGGCCCCGGATGCGGAGCGGGCGACCGTTCAGCCGGTCCTGACCTGGTACATCAGGTCCACCTCGTGGATGGCGAATCCCACTCGTTCATATACCCGAATGGCCGCCGGATTGTCGGCATCGACATAGAGCAGGACCGTTTCCAGGCCGCGGGCCTGCGCCAGATGGCGCAAGCCCACCGCGGTGAGGGCCCGGCCCAGCCCGTTGCCCTGCTCGGCCGGGTCGACGCCCACCACGTAGACCTCGCCGAGGGCCGGCTCGGTCACGGTGGCGGGGTGGACCTTGGTCCAGTGGAAGCCGACCAGCCGCTCGGCCCCCTCCGGGCCGGTCGGGTCGGGACGGGTGGCCAGGAAGAAGCCCGCCGGGTCGAACCAGGGCTCGACCAACCGGTCCGCCAGGTCCCCGGCGGTCCAGGAACCCTGCTCGGGGTGGTGGGCGAAGGCCCGGGCGTTCAACTGCAACCAGGCCTTGTCGTCCTGGCCCGGGCGGAAGGTCCGCAGTGTCACGCCGGACGGCAGCGGCTCGACGCCCGGCGCCGGGGCCGTGCGGCGCATCTGACGCAGCTCGCGGACCAACCGGGCACCGTACTCCTCCGCCAGGCGGGCCGCGCCCGGGTGGCCCCCGTGGGCCCAGAAGTCCACGGTCCGCCGCGGGCCGGCCGCCGCCAGCACCGCGTCCAGCAGTTGCCGCCCCCGGCCCTGCCGGCGCAGGTCGGGGTGGACGGCGAGCTCGACCGTGGCGGTCGGCTCCGCGGCGAGGCCCTCGGGAGCCTCCACCTGGGCGTAACCCGCGGGGCTGGAGCCGGCGAGCTGCACCAGGTGACGGATGCCCGGCCGGGGTGCGTCGACGCGCAGCCGCAGCCGGCCGGCCTCGGAGACGGCCTCCCGACCGTCGGCGGTGGCCGCAGCGGTGAGCACGGCACGGGCGGCGTCGAGGTCCTCGGCGGTGAGCGAATCGGTGGTGTGGATGGCCATGTGTGCGACCTTACGCCGTGTCAGGTGCACCGGCCCGGAAACGCGAAGAAGCCCCCTTTCCCGAAGGAAAGGAGGCTTCTCCTGAATGATTGTTCGGCGGCGTCCTACTCTCCCACAGGGTCCCCCCTGCAGTACCATCGGCGCTGTAAGGCTTAGCTTCCGGGTTCGGAATGTAACCGGGCGTTTCCCTCACGCTATGACCACCGAAACACTATGAAACTGTCAACCGCACCCACCCGAACCTGACGGTGGGGGTCGTTGTTTCAGAACAACACAGTGGACGCGAGCAACTGAGGACAAGCCCTCGGCCTATTAGTACCGGTCAGCTCCACCCATTACTGGGCTTCCACATCCGGCCTATCAACCCAGTCGTCTACTGGGAGCC